>JABBBA010000440.1:10146-16253 GCA_018607685.1 K189A clade bacterium
GGACATTCGAGACCGCCGCCGCAGCAAATATGCCGTTAAGTCCAAACAGCGCTTTACCGGCGAAAGCCAGCGGGATGTAAAGCAGAAACATACGGACGATCGACATGATCGTCGAAGAGATGGGTTTGCCCAGCGAGTTAAAGATCGCGCTGGACATCATCAATACACCCCAGGCGCCATAACTGATCGGAACCAGTAGCAGGTACGTCGACGCCACTGAAACCACTGTGGCGTTATCGTCGAAGAACGACGCCATGTCCTGGCGAAAGACAATCAGCAGCAGGGCAACGAACACGCCCCATATGAGCGAATACTTGTAAGACAGAAGCATCGCCCGATCGGCGCGATCATGGCGGTCTGCTCCCCAATTCTGGCCGACGAAGGGGCCAATACTGGCGGATAGTGCAAACAGCGGGATGACAAACAACGCCTCGATTCGTGATGCGATACCGAAACCGGCGACCGTTTCCTGGCTGAACCCCGCCAGAAGGCTGACAATGATGGCCGTTGAGATCGGTCCAATCAGGTTTGTCGCTGTGGCTGGAATGCTGACAACGAGGATCCGTCTCCAGGATTTCATCACCATCTGGGCCGTGATCTTTGAGTAGCTAAGCAGGTGTTCTCTGAAATGCAGCACGGACATCGTGACGATAAAAAGTACAAATCGAGCGATCAGGTTTGCCCAGGCTGCACCTTCGAGGCCTAGCGCCGGTAAGCCAAGAAGGCCGAAGATCAGGAAGGGGCTGATGATAATGTGCAATATCGCCCCGGAGACCATGATAGTCCCCGAGATGCTGGCGTCGCCGGTCGCCCTTAACGCATTGGCGCCGAGAGAAGGAACCGCGAGAAACAGCAGCGACCAGTAGTACACCGACATGTAGTCGACGATCAGGGGTAACGTTGTTTCATCTGCCCCTAAAGCAACAAACAGGGGCTCTATGGTCAGTAACCCCAGGATTGACACCACAATCATGACCAGCGCCACCAGACTGATGCCGTCGCTGGCTAACCTTCGTATCTGGTCGTGATCGCCGCTACCTACCGCTCTAGCCAGTACGCTCGACAGGCCGATGCTGATACCCAGGGAAATAGACATCAGCGCGCCGGTTACAGGAAAGGTGAAGCTGTAGGCAGCCAATGTGGCGGTGCTTACCTGCGCAAGGAAAAAGGCCTCGAGCAATCCTGCGCCCAGGTTAGCCGTGATACCAAGTATGACCGGCGCGGTCAGTCGCAGCAGTCCGATGCTGACGGGACCCTGCACCAGCCTGGGTTGAGTATTGGGTGAGTCCGTCATTAGTTCACGTTAAGCGCGAACGCGTGCCGAACCTCACCGATTTCCTCAGGATTAAATGGCGTTTGCTGGTAGACGAAATAGTTCAACCAGTTACTGAATAGTAGGTTGCCATGGCTTTTCCAGGTGACTACCGGCTCCTGGCTCGGATCATCATTTAGAAAATAGTTTTCCGGGACCTCCGGATTAACGCCTGCCTCAAGATCACGTTCATATTCGTCCTTCAGACAATCAGGCTCGTACTCCGAATGACCGGTCACAAAGAGATGCCTGCCGTCCCTGTGCCCCCAGACATAGGGACCAGCGATTTCTGAATCCGCAATCAATTCGATGTCGTCGAGTTTTTCGAGCTCGGCAGCAGGTACTTCGGCATAGCGAGAGTGTGGCGCGTTGAATACATCATCGAAACCCCGAACGATAGGAGATAGCGGGTTTGTAATCCTGTGCGGGTAAACGCCGCTGATCTTCTTGGGCAGGATGACTTTGTTAACGCCATACAAATGATACATCGCTGCCTGAACTGCCCAGCAAAGGAATAGAACTGATGTGACGTTATTGACGGACCAATCCATGATCTCTTTCATGTCGTCCCAGAAACTCACATCATCAAAGGCGACCTGGCCGAGTGGTGCGCCGGTGATAATCAACCCGTCATACTTATTTTCCTTTACCTCAGAAAAATCCTTGTAAAAATTGTCCATATGCTCAATGGGGGTATGTTTTGACGGACGGTCGCTAATGCGAAGCAATTCTACATCCACCTGTAATGGCGAATTGGACAGCATGCGCAGGATATGGATTTCCGTCTCAATTTTTTTTGGCATCAGGTTTAACAACAAGACCCGAATAGCTCGAATGTCCTGGTGTTTCGCCGCGCTGCTTTCAATACAGAAAATATTCTCTTTCTGTAGAATCTTGGAAGCGGGTAACCCATCGGGAATCTTGAGTGGCATCACATTTCCTCAAAGCAAAAAAAAACCTACTCGCGTGCAGCTAAAGTAGGTCGTGACTCTTTAGCTGTACTTGTAAAGCGCCCGCAAGCTGATTTCAAATCGGCGCTGAAGTTGAATTCTAGTCGAATTCGGTGACCCGGGTCAATTTCCCCGGCGTTGTTGCTGTCTATCTAAGGCCAGTCAGAATTGCCGTAACCTTCCTGCAATCTTCTCATTCCCTTGATCCATCGATCATAGTCACCCGACTTTCGCTGCATGTAGGTTAGTACTTCAGGATGAGGCAGCACCAGGAACCGCTCTTCCCTGAGTGTTTCTACCACCGAGTCACAGAGCACCTCTGGCTCCATCATCCCATCTACACTGGCTACGCCATCCGGGTTATCAGCGGTCATCGCTGTGCGCACCGCCTGCGGACAAAGTACAGACACTTTTAGACCACGGTCACCGTAGGTCACCGCTATCCATTCAGCAAAGCTTACCGCCGCATGTTTTGTCACGGCATAAGGCGCTGAACCTACTTGCGTTAGTAGTCCTGCTGCAGAAGCAGTGTTCATGATGTAGCCATCACCTCGAGCCACCATCGCGGGAATGGCTGCTCGCGCAGCGTAAACATGTGCCATCACATTTATCTCCCAGATCCTCTGCCAGTCTTCGTTCGGTGTCTCAGGACCACCGCCAACACCGATCCCGGCGTTGTTGCACAACAGGTCAATCTGGCCGTAGTCATTTTCAGCGGTCTCGATGAGATGCTTCACTTCGTCCTCAACAGAGACGTTGGTTGGTATGGCGCGTGCGCCAATTTCATCCGCTACTTCCTGAAGACCATCTGCATTAAGGTCTGCGATGATGACCTGTTTAGCACCGTCATCTGTGAACCGTCGGGCCATGGCTCGGCCGATGCCGCTGGCACCGCCCGTAATGACGATGATTTTGTCTTTGATTTCCATAATTATTCAGTGGTTTCTGTGAAGGGTGCAAGAGTGACACAACTCCCGTTTGTTGCCCAGTCTCCGTTAATTCGATCTAATGGAACCCATCTTCTTACTCTGTTTCAAGGCGGCCATTTCCGATGATGAACGAACTTGCTTTCTACACGCTGCCGGGGGCACCAACCAGCCCGCGTGATCTAATTGATGAGGTCGCTCATGCTGAGCGTCTAGGCATCGGTAACTGTTTCATTTCCGAGCGATTCAATATCAAAGAAGCGGCCACCCTGAGTGGTGCCGTCGGCGCCGTATCTGAAAAAATTGGTATTGCTACAGCGGCGACCAATCACAACACCCGCCACCCTATCGTGACAGGTGCGTACGCATCGACGACGCATTTCCTGACCGGTGGGCGCTTCTCACTGGGACTGGGGCGGGGTATCGACATGATGTTTGATGCCTTTGGATTACCGCGCATCAAAACCGCGGAGATCGAGGATTTCGTCGGGATAATGCGCAGATTACATCGAGGAGAAACCATCCTTGGCCACAGGGGCCCGGCCGGCAGTTGGCCAGTACTTCGGCTTGATCCTGGGTTCGACGAGTACATACCCTTAACCTTCACGGCATTTGGTCCAAACTCTCTGGCGTTGGGAGGTAGAGTCTTCGATGCGGTGGTCCTGCATACTTTTTTTACGGACGAAACAACGGTCCGTGCTGTTGAAACGGTTAAACGTGCGGCAGAGGAAGCCGGACGGAACCCCGATGACGTAAGAGTGTGGTCGTGCTTTGCCACCATCGGTGATCACCTTGCCCCCGAAGTACAGCTAAAGAAAACTGTCGGTCGTATGGCGACCTATCTTCAGGCCTATGGGGATCTGATGGTTAGAACCAATGGCTGGGATCCTGATGTTCTAAAAAAGTTCAGGGAGAATGACCTGGTCTCAAATTTCCAGGGTGCACTGGACCAGAACGGAACGACCGAGCAACTGGAGCAGGTCGCTGGTTTGATACCGGAAGACTGGTTGGCCGCAGCAGCGACGGGTACGCCTGAGCAATGTGTTGCTGCTGTTAATCGCCAACTGGACCTGGGTTGTGATGGTGTCATCCTGCACGGCGCATCCCCTGTCGACCTTGAGCCCATCGTCGTTAGTTATGAGAAGCAGCGGGACGAATCCAGGTTCAGTCATCTGCCTAACAACCCGGCGATGCCGCCGAGCATGGTCTAGCCCAGCAACTCAAGTATTTGCATGGGCGCATCGACAGTCACCTCTGCCCCGGAGGATATGAGTTCATCCTTGTCTCTGAAACCCCACAACACGCCGACTCCTTTGATCCCGCAGGCAGTCGCTGTGTTCATATCGGTTGCTGTATCGCCGATGAGCCATGACGAGGATGGAGAAATCCCAAGGTCGGTCATCAGTTTGTTGCCACCCTCCGGGGCTGGCTTGTGGGGAATGTCTGGTCGGTGTCCAAGGACATAATCGAAAATATCCGGGAAAAAATGTTCAACGCAGTGCTGGGTGAACCGATCGTCCTTGTTGGAGAGAACGGCAAGTTTCAGGTTCTGTGGAAGCGAAGAAAGAAGTTTCATGATGTCAGCGTAGGGCGACGCCGTTGCCCAGAGTTGTTCGTAGTGAAGCTGAAACTGTTCCAGACAACTTTCGATGTCAGATTCTGTTTGTCGATCATTCGGCAGGCATCGCTGTGCAGCCACGCGAGCGCCATCGCCTATGATTCGACGAAACTCCTCGACCGGATGAGTCGGGTAACCGGAGAAGGTTAGCGCGCTGTTGTATGCCTGAGCGATGCTTTCCAGGGTATCCAATAGGGTACCGTCCAGGTCAAATATGATGAGTTCAGGTGTCTTCATGTTGTAAGTGCTCTTTGTATAGCTGGTCCTGTTGAATCATGGTGTCTCGAGCGACCTGTTGTCTCATGGTTTGCAGGTAAGCACGCTCCGCTGAAAACGGGATAGGTTCATTGGAAACGAGTGTGTAATCTGGCGCGAGAAGGGCGTAGTAACCAAGTGACTGGAATAAACTGCCATAGAGATCAAAACGATCACGGTTAACCCTGAGTCCGATTTGGCTGTCTGCTTTGGCAGAGTTCTGCAGGAAGTGACCCGTGAGCGACGAAGTCTCGATCGAAATTTCTGTAAGCTCAGTTGAAGTTGCTTCTTCCCAGTAATCACTCATTTTCTTTAGATGAGCCAGTCCCAGCATCTTCTCGTACAGCAGCCAGAGAGGTGAATAACTTGCTGCAAGCATGGCCGTCGCCTCGCCACTTGACCCGAAAAGGGTGGCCGAACCACCGTCATTAATGAGGTAAAGGTTTCCTGATTCCTGGTCCAATAGGCATCCCGGACCGATTTTGTCCTGTGTCTGGAAGGTATAGGCTTCCGGTGATGCCTGAATGCGGGGGAGAAAATAGTGCTTTTGCTCCATTGAACCAAAAGCCAGCAGCATTGGTGCAATTACGTTAACGGAATCAGGTGTCAGCGGACATCGATGCTCCGACAGTACCGTAATCAAGTTCACCTGCTCCTGTCGTGTCCAGCCCGTGCCGCCAAACGCCAAAGGCCAGTCCGCTCCGACCCAGCCCAACTCGCCCAGCTTTTTGAACCATTGCACCTCATCTGAAGGCCAGTGCCCGATGACAAATTCCCTAAAGCTATCAGTCGTTTCCATCTCCATCACCGTTTTGTTCTGCGGCTGGTGGCCTGGGTTTTCCCTTAATAACGACTGTGCCCGCTAACTTGTCATGCCAGCCCTGTTTGCGCTAGTCGAACGCGATCCATAGAAAGCCCAAGCCCAGCGGAATCAAACTGACGAAGTATCCGAGGTATCGAATAATGTTCTGGGAAGCGGAGGGTGCTGCTAAGGTTTTTGCATCGACGATGACTGACTTGAACAACATTTTTCCTGGGGTCGCGTT
>JABBBA010000359.1:0-700 GCA_018607685.1 K189A clade bacterium
CAAAGGTTTCGTACGGTTGCCTTTTAAAACTACCGTCCAGCGCGACCAATCCCGGTGCCTCCACCTGCCCTGCTAAACCATAGGCCAGGGAAGCACCTCGACTGAATCCGGCAATATACAGGGGCAGAAGGGGTTGTTCTTTCCGGACTTTTTCCGCTGCCATCACTGCATCTTCAACAAACAGATCCATTGACCAGTCCCGCATCAGCGACAGATCACCGTCAAAATCATGCGGAATAAAGCGAGTCCTGTAATCCAGCGCATAAACCTCAACCCCCCTTTGCGCCAGATAGAGCCAGAGATTGTGGTCACTATCCGCAATTTTGAGCACACCGTTCATATTGGTACCGGGCAAATACAATAGCGTTGCTATCAAAGCTACACCGTTCGCCTGATAACGATGAAGCCCAACCACCTGGCCAGTGGCATCCGTGTTTCGCCATTCGGTCTCCGTCACCTGGCCCTGGGGTGTTGAAATGACTTCCGATCGTAATAGCTCGAAACCAGAGGTCTCTGCCATCGCCAGAATCGGTATTAGAACCAGAATCGAAATTAGATATCTCATAGGAACCAGATGCTATCAGTAAGCTTCAAATGAGTGTATTACTACCGATATGAAAACTATCCCCACGATCCTTACCCTCTTGCTGCTTTGCGCATGCCAGACGCCCAGCCTAACCCCTGCAAACGATACTTCAAG
>JABBBA010000359.1:710-16063 GCA_018607685.1 K189A clade bacterium
TATTGAAGCAACCACACCGGATTTTGCATTCGCGGCACGCTATAAACTGCTCAAACTGGAAGTTAATCCGGAAAAACCCTACTCGGTTATCCTTCGGTGCACGGTGCTTGACGATGAACTCTACGTTGACGCTGCGGCATCACGGAAATGGGCGATATATCTGGCGTCCGACAAGCGAGTTCGGGTGAAGCTGGGCGAATCCGTATATGACGCCATCGCAACAGCCGTCACCGATCGGAAAATCACGGAAAGGTTTCTGGAGGGTAGAACCATTTACAGGTTACAGCCGACAGCCACTGGTGAAGCGGTATCGGAATATCCTAGCCAGTAATGTACATAGCCAGGATGATCAGGACAACGGTCAAACCGGCAAAACCCGCGCCAGTCCAGCCTATCGTTTTTACTATCTTAGTATCTTCTTCATCAAATACTGACATCAGGTCTCTCCCACCGATGATTGAAAGGCGCATAGCCTACTGGAACACCGGCCTCAGTCAAGGCAAATAGAGCTGGAGACGCCTTAAACCAGACCTTTTAGCCAAATTGCCTGTGGTAACATCCTGTCCAGCGACATTCGACAAGTGATTATGGACCCGAAAGACCTGAAAACCATTCATGAAATCGTCAAGGCTGCCCGGCTAAACCTTGACAGCACCTACTGGGATTACCTGGTTGGTGGTGCAGAAACCGAAACCACCCTGCGAAGAAACCGCTATGCAATCGACAAACTCGGCTTGCTCCCAAGGGTTCTAAACGACGTTTCGAACGTCGATACCAGCGGAACATTCCTCGGACAGAATCTCAGCCTGCCTCTAATACTTGCCCCTATCGGTTCTCTCGAGTCAATCGATCCAGGCGGCGCCGCGAGTTCCGCAATTGCAGCTGCGCAATCCGGTGTCATGACAATGGCCAGTTCAGTCTCGGCACCCGGCATCGAAGAGATCGCCGCTTCATCCAATGCGGCAAAGGTTTACCAGCTATATGCACGTGGGGACGAAGCCTGGGTAGATGCGATCATCGAAAGAGTTGTTGCCAGTGGCTACGCCGGGTTTTGCCTGACAGTAGATACCGCGGTAGTCAGTCGTCGGGAAAGGGACATTGCAAAACGCGTTGTGCCTACCTCTAAAGCCGCAGCGGCGGGTGACATGGGCTATCAGGCGAGCCTTACCTGGGCAACGGTAGAAAGAATAAAGAAAAAATTTGATATCCCACTCGTGTTGAAAGGTATCAGCCGAGTCGACGATGCAGTAAAGGCACTCGATTACGGCGTCGACGTTATTTATGTATCCAATCACGGCGGCCGGCAACTTGATCATTCAACGGGCAGTATTGCCGCACTACCCGCTATTGTAGATGCCGTTGGTGAAAACGCAGAAGTTGTCGTGGACGGTGGATTCTATCGAGGTTCCGATATCGTTAAGGCGTTTGCGCTGGGAGCTGATGCAGTGGGCATAGGTCGACTCCAGGGCTGGGCTCTCGCCGCCGGCGGCGTTCCTGTACTGACGCGCTGTTTGACATTACTAAAACGTGAAGTATCGATGACTATGGCTCTGTGTGGGGTTGATTCACTGGACAAGCTCGACCGATCGTTTGTCAGCGAAGCTGATGTCGTCAGTAATTCTAATGTAATGAGTGCATTTCCACTCATCGACGAAGGTTACTAAACGCACTATTCATGTTTGAATCAGAAGACAAACTAATCGCCGGCATGATCGAAGGAAACGACGCTGCTTTTCGTGTCGCCATTTCACACTACCAGGTTTCTATGATGTATCTTGCCGCCAGCCTGGTCGGCCAAAAAATTGCTGATGAAGTAGTGCAGGAAGCCTGGTTTTCCGCCCTGAAGGCTATCCACAAATTTGAAAAGCGAAGCTCCCTGAAAACCTGGCTGCTCCGCATTGTTGCTAACGAGGGGAAAACGAGGCTCAGAAAAGAGAAAAGAATGACTTCCCTTGAAGCCCTGACTGAAGCTGATCCCGCCTTTGCCTCGAGATTCGACGGCAGCGGCCACTGGAATCCCGGCCCCACGACCTGGGACGCCGATTCGCCCGATGACCTGCTCACCCGTGATGAACTCAAAGCCTGCATGGATCAACTGATTGAATCTCTACCGGATATGCAGGCGGCAACGCTGAACCTGCGAGAGCGCCAGGGATATGCCCTCAATGAAATCTGTAACATTCTGGACGTCAGTGAGTCGAATGTCCGAGTGCTGTTGCATCGTGCCCGATTGAAATTATTCCGTTGTATCGAACACTTCCAGGAAACAGGCGTTTGTTGCACCGACTAACAAAAAAGAACAGAACAGAAACTATCTCAGGATCAACCTTTTGCTGACGTGTAAGGATGTTTGTGACAATGCCACCCGGCACATAGAAGGACAATCGGGTCTTTGGGACCGAATTGGCCTACGATTTCACCTGCTCATCTGCAAGGAATGCCGCCGTTTTATGCGACAGTTCAGGATGATGATCGGCACTTCTGCAAAACTAAACGATCTGGATCAGCCAACCGACAAAGAAATTGATGAGTTGGTAACCCGGCTAGTCTCAAGTCAGGACTAGGCTCTCTTCATTAACTCTCTGCATTAACTCTCTGCACTAACCCTTTGCCGGACTGCCCCTGCGCCAGCGATGGAACTTCTCAGCAATCGTCAGGGCCCAGTCAGGTTTATTACTCTTGCGCCATTCACTGGCCGCGAACTTGTTCATCTCCATAAATGTCGGATAGATATGGATAGTTCCAAGAATCTTGTTCAAGCCGAGGCCGTGTTTCATCGCCAGGGTAAATTCGCCTATTAGCTCACCCGCATGGTCCGCGGCGATAGTGACACCCAGTATTTTATCCTTACCGGGTACCGTCAGGACCTTAACCAGGCCATGCGCTTCTTCATCGACAATCGCGCGGTCCAGATCAGCGACATCGTAAGTCGAGACTTCGTAAGGTACCCCCTGTGCAATGGCATCCTGCTCATTGAGCCCCACCCTCGCCACTTCCGGGGAGCAAAACGTTGCCCAGGGAATCACTGAATAATCCACCTTGAATTTTTTGAACAATCCAAAAAGTGCATTCATACTGGCAAACCAGGCCATATGAGACGCCGTGTGAGTGAACTGATAAGGACCGGCTGCATCGCCAATAGCGTAGATGTTAGGGAAGTTTGTTCTCAGGTAATCGTCCACGGCAACAGTTCCATTCTGGTTTAACGCCACACCGAGTTCCTCAAGCCCAAAACCCGCGGTGTTTGCCTTTCGACCTACGGCAACAACCAGTCGATCAAAGGGAATTGATTTTTCTGTTCCCTCTCCATCTACAACCTTCAAGGCATGACCTTCGCCCTCCTCGACCACCGACTGCGCTTTGTGACCCGTCAGGACATGAACCCCTTCGATCTCAAGCTGCATCTGTACCATCGAGGAAAACTCTTCATCTTCACGGGGCAGAATATTCGGAAGCAGCTCAACCTGTGTGACCTGACTGCCTAACCGGCCAAATGCCTGGGTCAGCTCTGTGCCAATCGGCCCACCACCTAACACAACTACCCGGCCCGGTCTCTCCTCCAGCTCCCAGAGATTATTCGACGTCAGATAATCAACTGAATCTATATTTTCAATGGGCGGCACAAATGGTTCTGCACCGGAGGCGATGACAATGTTACGGGTCGATATCGTCTTTCCATTAACACGAACATGCCACGGGGATAGCACCTCACCCTCACCTATTTCCACATCGACACCCAGACCCTCGTAACGCTCCACTGAATCGTGAGGTTCGATCTCGGCAATCGTTCGATGAACGCGCGCCATAATAGCTTTGAAGTCCACATCAATGATGGTGTCTGAAAAGCCGAGACTCTTCCCCCGACTGTTATCATAGGCATGACGGGCAGAACGAATAAGCGCCTTGCTGGGAACACATCCTGTATTCAGGCAATCACCACCCATTTTGTTTTTCTCAATCAGGGTTACCTTGGCTTTCACCGTTGCCGCAATGAGCGCTGCAACCAGTCCGCCCGACCCAGCGCCAATCACTACCATGTCGGCATCAAATGATCCTGGCTTCTCATACCCACTGTATACGCGCTGCGCCTTAACCCAGTCTATAAACCACTTGGCAAGCAATGGAAACACACCCAGCAGCACAAACGACGTGAGCAATCCCGGCGACAAAACGTCCGACAGGTTAGTCACCTGTGCGAGCTCGGTTCCCGCATTCACAAATACAAACGTTCCCGCCAGCATTCCGACCTGGGAAACCAGGAAGAATGTGATGACGTTCATGGAGGTGAGCGCCATGGCCAGGTTAATAGCGAAAAAGGGAAAGGCAGGAACAAGCCTGAGTGTGAAAAGATAAAAGGCGCCATCTTTCTCTATACCTTTATTGATCGTGTTGATCTGGTTTCTGAAGCGGTTCTCAACCTGTTCCTTGAACAGCCAGCGTGCAATCACCATCGCCAGCGTCGCACCAATAGTGGATGCAAACGAAACGATCAATAACCCCCACCACAAGCCAAAAAGCGCACCGGCAATCAGGGTCATGATGGCCGCACCCGGTATCGACAACGCCGTCACCGCCACATAAATAAAGAAGTAACCTGCAATAAACTGTGCTGGGTTTTTTTCGACAAGTGCCTGCAGGGCAGCCTGCTCTGATTTGATGTTCTCAAGCGTCAGGTAACTACCCAGATCGTACTGATAAAACGCCCCTATCAGGAACGCCACTACGGCCAGCGCAATCCATCTGGAAATGCTCATTTATGCTACCTCTTGGTTTCTTGTTCTAACGATAATCTGCTAGTTTGACGAATTGACGGGACTATTGTTACAGCACCACCACCGGTCGTGCCCTGATAGTTCTGAAATCATCATAGCGCTTATCAATCACGGAGTAATCTAATGGCGGTTTCGTTCCACGAAAATCCAGGCAATGTGAACTGGGAACTATTACGAAAGGATCTAACCGATGATAAATTTCACAACGGCAGAACAACACATCAACTAAAACTGTCATTCGAAAACAGCCAGCTACAAGCTTATGCTTCCGAAGAAGAGCGATGCATTGGTACCGCAAGAGCCCTCTCGGATGGTGTAGGCAACGCCTACGTCATCGATGTCTGGACTCATTCGTCCTATCGCAAGCTGGGAATCGCGACAGAGATGATGGAAATGATAATGAGAAAATGCGCGGGACAACACATCTACCTGCAGACGGATGATGCCATACCGTTTTATCGCAATCTTGGGTTCAATGAACAACCTCTGGGCATGAGCATCGTCGTTGGAGAATATCTACAAAATGAGACACAAACTTAAGCACTGCTGAATCCCGCAGCAACTAATTCCCGTACGCTAATACTGTCCCAACCCGGATTGACTGACTCAACCAACTGATTAATCCGGGTCCGTGACGCCCGCTTTAACTTTACTTCCCGCTCAACCGCCTCATCCACGCTGTCGATTGTTTCAACATACACCAGCTTTTGGAGCACCCTCTTCTTGCGCAACCGGCGGCTGATCATCATCCGCTGGTTGCCTATGCCGGTCACAAGATCCGACGTCACGCCGATTGAAAGATGTCGATGATGCCGACTCGACAGAATATAGAGATAGTAGTTCGCCATGACAGAAGTATTGTCGACTGGAACCGCTAAAAATATCGCTTTGAACGGTAACAATCGTAGGTATAAAGCCACGGGTAAAGTAAGTGACTTCGCCTGGGGACCTGCGAGTGGTCCAGCACCCCGGAATACGGGTATCATGACCTGGACAAACCAAAAGACTGACTATGTCTACAACCACTGACACATCATCCGGCAATTCGACCAGGGACACCTGGGCCAAGCTCGAGACGCTCGCCACTGATGCCACCAGCATCAACATTGCAGAGCAACTGAATTTACCTGCAAGGCTTGACCGACTCTCAATTGACCTTGGTCGGCTCTTCGTCGATCTGTCGAAACATGCGGTCACAGAAGAAATACTGGAACTGCTGCTGGCACTGGCGGAGGAATCCCAGGTACTGGAGCATGCTCGCCGGATGATCACTGGCCAGACCGTGAACACGAGCGAAAACCGGCCGGCACTCCATATGGGCTTACGAAACCCCGCCCCACCCCTACCGGACGAATTCATTGAGCAGGTAAAGGCGGAACAGACGAAACTCGACTCGTTAAGCCGTCAAATCCGGAATGGGGCCTGGACTGGCATCACAGGAGAACCCATAACTGATGTGATCAACATCGGTATCGGCGGCTCTGACCTGGGTCCGAAGATGGTGGTGCAGGCGTTAAGGGAATTTCACACGGGCCCGAAGGTTCACTTTATTTCCAACGTGGACGGTGCTGAAATATTGTCTCTGTTAAAAACATTGAACGCAGCTTCAACGCTGGTTGTTGTGTCCAGCAAGACATTCACAACGGCTGAAACACTACTAAATACACAAACAGCCCTCGACTGGCTTGAAGTCGAACTCGATGTGGAAAAACCCCAGAGCACGGCACATTGCATCGCGATCACCAGTGATCGCAAGAAAGCGCAGTCATTCGGCATCCCTGATCAACACATCCTGACATTTCCTGACTCCATTGGCGGCAGATACTCGGTCTGGTCTTCAATCGGGTTCTCGATCTGCATCGCATTAGGGTTCGACAATTTCAAATCTTTCCTGTCTGGAGCCGCTCAGGTTGACCAGCATTTCCTGAACGCCCCACCCGAAAAAAACGTACCACTGCTAATGGGATTGATCGGTATCTGGTACAACAATTTTATGAAGGTTCAGACGCACGCAGTGATACCCTACTGTGAACGCCTGGGACTGTTTGTCGATTACCTCCAGCAGCTTGATATGGAGAGCAACGGAAAGTCTACGACACTGGAAGGTGATTCAGTTAACTCAGAGACTGGACCAATTGTCTGGGGACAAACCGGTACAAACGGACAGCATGCCTTCTTCCAGCTTCTTCACCAGGGCACAAAACTGGCCCCCGTTGATTTCATTGGCGCCATCTTTGATGATCTCAGCAAGCCAGAACATCATCGTGTTCTACTCGCGAATATGATCGCCCAGTCAGAGGCATTGATGAAAGGTCAGGTTAACGCTGATCCACACCGGCAGTACCCGGGTAACAGGCCAAGTGCGACGTTATTGCTGGATAAGCTGGACCCGGAATCCCTGGGAATGTTGCTTGCCCTCTATGAGCAGAAAGTCTTCGTGCAGGGCGCCATCTGGTCCATTAACTCGTTTGATCAGTGGGGAGTAGAGTTAGGAAAGCAGTTAACCAACAAGATTCTGGGCGGATCATCAGAACATGATCCTTCAACGTCCGCACTGCTGAAGAAAACCGGGTTGTCGGACTGACGTTTGGCTCTCCTGTTCAAAAAGAACCATGATGGGGTCACCTATGAGGTACGAAGTGCCGGAAACACCCGCCGCCTGTACACCAATGGCGCTTTTCATACGCAGTTCAATCCGCAGCATCTCTTCACCAGCGGCGTCTGGGATCTTTTAAGCCTGCCATCTCTCTGCATGCCGGAAGCGCCAAAAAAGGTACTTGTGCTCGGGGTTGCCGGCGGCACGGTCATCCATCAGCTATACAAGATGCACACGCCTGAACAAATTGTCGGGATCGAACTGGATCCAACTCATATTCAACTCGCCAGGGAGCATTTTCAACTTGAGTACCCATCGCTGGAACTCATTCGGGCCGATGCAAGACAGTGGCTGGCATCCTGTAACCAGAAATTTGACTATATTGTAGATGACATCTTTATCCACACTGAAGGAGACCCGGAGCGACCTTATGCCGCAGATCGACGCTGGTCACGACTGTTGGCGAAACACCTGACGAACAATGGCGTTTTAGTCCAGAACCACATCGATTCCCGCAACAGTAAACGCGCCCTCCGTCACTTTGGTCGCGGCACCGTTCTTGAGTTCAGCACAGACAAATACGAAAACAAGGTACTGACCTGGTTCAAATCAGGCACGGGAAAAGCACTGAAAAAAAACCTCCGGAAAGAACTGGAACAATTACCTCGATCGATCACGAAACGGTTAAGACACAGCTGCCGGGTAATCAGTGAATGACTTCTTCCTGCTTCACAACAATGGCGGCTACTAAAAGCAACAGCAGCATCGCCAGGCAAATCTGGGCGGCAGAGTTGTAACTGCCCAGGTGATCTACAGCGAGACTAAAGGCAAATGGCCCCACAGCACTCGCGAAAACAGAAATCGATGTATTGAACCCACTGACCTCCCCAAGATGCAGAGGACCAAAGAAGCGAATGAACGCGAGGTTAGAGGTTACGCCCCACAGGCCACCACCGGTACCAAATCCCAGGGCGAGCATCCAGTAACCCCATGGCTGATCAAGATTTATCAGCCCACAGGCACCCACGACAAAGCCGAACAGCATCACGATTAGAAACGGTTTCAACGGCCCCTTGTCCACAAGGTAGCTGCCGACAAGGTTAGCCGCAGTGGCGAAAATAGCTGAGGGGAAAAAATACCCAAAGGCAACATCCCGGGGTAATCCAGCTTCACCAAAAATGGCCACAACGTGAAAGGTCAATGCAGTACCGAACATCGCGTGCATCGCAAGGCTCATGGAGTAGATCCAGAAGACAGGAGACCGGCGCGCCTCCGCAAGTGACTTCGACGGCGCCTCTAACGGGGCGACATAATCGTCGGAAGGCTCTCCCCCATCGGGAACCAATCCACAGGAAATTGGATTATCCCGTACGAAGATAAACGCCAGCACCGCAAAAAAGAGTCCTACCACCACCGCCATGAGCCACAGCGCACCGCGCCAGCCAAACCCTCCGATCATCATCGCCAGGATAAGCGGTGCCAGGGAAAAACCAAAAGAGACAAAAACGCTTCGGAGACCACTGACCATACCCCGTCTTTTGACAAACCAGAGCATCAGGACATTGCGTGAACAACTCGTCAGGACACCCTGACCAAAGAACCTCACACCAAAAAAACCAAGCAGGATCAGGACAAAGGTGACCAGGGTATGGCCACCCAGCCAGCTACTCAGGACATCGACAAAACTGATATACATGACCATCAGACCCAATGCCATGGATGACGCAGCAATCATGACTCGACCACCCAGCCTGTCGTACCAGCGTCCTGCCTGGGTCAGAAATAGCGATGACCCGATGGTCCCAAAGAGATAGGCCATTGATAGCTGGGTACGCGTCAGCCCAAACACCTCGATGAAAGGTTCTGTAAAAACAGCCATACCCATGGTCTGGCCAGGTATGCTCAATAAAAAACCGACCGTCGAAAACAACCACACGACCCAGCCGTAGTAGACTGGGGATCGCTTGGGATCAAACGGCCAGGTAACAGAAATCAAAGGTTTTCCTTAAGCAATGCGAGCAGATAGCGAAAGCCGCGCAATATAACATGCTCATCTGACGTTGACGCATGCTGTTGGTAACAATAGATTGATGACGGTTAATCCTGAAAACAGAATACGAGACGCAACATGAAGAACATTTTGTTTATTACCGCTGACCAATGGCGAGCGGAATGTCTTTCTTCGCTGGGGCACCAGGTGCAAACCCCAAATCTGGATGCGCTGGCGGCTGACGGTGTTTTATTCAAGCAGCATTATGCAAATGCGGTCCCCTGCGGGCCCTCCCGCGCCAGCCTGCATACAGGCATGTACCTGCAGAACCATCGATCGGGTACCAACGGAACGCCCCTGGATGCCAGACATACCAATTGGGCACTTGAAGCCCGCAAAAAAGGATATGACCCGGCGTTATTCGGTTATACCGATACCGCCAATGATCCACGTGAATTCGCCGCCGATCATGAATACCTGCAATCCTACGAGGGTCCCCTGCCAGGCATCACTCCCGTCGTCATGATGGGGACTTTCCCCGACGCATGGGCAGCGTGGCTTGGCGACCGGGGCTTTGATATTCCTGATCCAAACTGGAAGTTCTATACAGAGAAGACAGACGTCGCCGAGTATGAAGATGGTGGCCCCGTACCTGCCCCGCTGGCAATTCCAAAGGAACTTCACGATACGCATTTCATGATTGACCGCACGGTGGAATACATCGATCAACAGGAGGGAGATTGGTGTGTTCACTTATCACTGCTCAGGCCTCACCCTCCCTGGGTAGCCCCGGAACCGTACAATGAAATGTATCCGCCGGAGACACTGAAAGACTTTGTCCGCCAGGAAGATATCGCTACAGAAGGCGCCCAGCATCCATTTCTCAAAGCCTACCTGAATAAACCCAGAGGCAGTGTACCGCTGGACGATAATAAAACAGCTCGCCTCAAAGCCTCATACTTCGGCCTGATGACAGAAGTCGACCATAACCTGGGAAGACTGTTCGACTACCTGAAAACATCTGGGCAATGGGACAACACACTGATTATATTTACGTCCGATCACGGCGAGCAAATCGGGGATCACTGGCTGATCGGTAAAATGGGCTACTTTGATGCCAGTTATCACATCCCATTAATTATCAGAGACCCCAGCGCAACCAACACAAGGGGCGTGCAGGTTGAAGCCTTCACGGAGAATGTGGACATCATGCCAACCATGCTTGATTGGCTGGATGTGGAGATTCCTCATCAATGCGACGGAAAGTCGCTGGTCTCTACCCTTCGCACCGGCACAACGCCCCATTACTGGAGAGATGCTGCTCACTGGGAATTTGATTTCCGTGATGTAGAAGAAGGTGAGACGTTGGAAGAATCACTCGGGCTGACCCAACACCAGTGCAGCCTGAACGTACTCCGCGACAACCACTACAAGTACGTGCACTTTACGAACCTGCCACCACTCTTCTTTGACCTGCGACAGGACCCCAATGAATTTGTGAACGAGGCCAATAACCCTGAGTACCTGCCGCTGGTTCTCGAATACGCACAGAAAATGTTGTCATGGCGTATGAATCATGACGAGCAGACGTTGACCCACCTCGCACTGACTGACAATGGTGTTGTATCACGACCCTCACCAAGGTATTGATTAAATCGATATGAAGTCCGATACCCCTGGCCCTGATGTTCTTCACCTGGATGGTCCTACACTGAAGGATCTTGAAATCTTTGAATCAGATTCCGGTAGCCACACGCTTTTTGATCTCTGCAACCAATCGAGGACCGAAGGTGGCAGCAGGGTTTTACGGCAACGAATGTCAGCACCCTGGTCGAACCCGGATCGTATTCGTGAAACTCAGGATTCCCTTAATTTCATACTGAAACATCGAACCGCTTTTACCAGGTTACCTTCCGCGTATGCAACGGGACGCGTAGAGCACTACGAGCAGGACATACTGCCGATCGTGACGCACAAAAATTCAGTGGAGTTCGCGCTGAACGCTTTCTCATTATGGGCCAACCATGACACCCACTACAGAAGCATTGTGCGCGGCGTTCAAATCACCTGCCGGTTAGTTCAGGGACTACGTGAGTTTATGGCCCAGGCAGAACTACAATCCCCCGCGGGTGAGTTGATTCAAATCTTTCAGGAAATTCATACACTGCTTGACCGCCCCGGACTGGCGATGGTCCCTACCAGAGAATACGGTGGTTGGGCTTTCAAAATCCTGCGACTCGACCAGGACTTCAGGATTCACGAGAAAAGCTCGATATTGCGACTACTGGCACTTATTTTCGAAATCGATGCGCTGGTGGCAATGGCAGACGTTACCCGGGACAATGATTACGTCATGCCGGACGTTTTGGAAGGCCCACCGCGCGTGATTGCAGAAGGCCTGGTGCATCCCTTCTTACAACAGGCCGTCGCCAACCCGGTGAACATTCATCAGGATCAGCGAGTGCTTTTTCTTACCGGGCCTAACATGGCTGGAAAGACAACTTATCTTCGCGCCTTTGCTACCTCGTTTTACCTGGCCCATCTGGGCATGGGTGTCCCTGCAACTCAGTTTAGCTTTGTGCCTGCTGAACGACTCTTCAGTTCTATCTCGCTCAGTGATGATCTGAGCAGCGGTATAAGCTACTTTCGCGCTGAAGCATTACGGGTCAAAGCAATCGCCACGGCTATCTCCGAAGGGCATAGGGTCGTGGCCATCATGGACGAACCATTCAAGGGAACGAACGTTAAAGATGCATTCGATGCATCAAGGGCAATACTGAAACGCTTCTCAACCAAAGAGGATTGTCTGTTCATGTTTTCCTCTCACCTGATTGAACTAAGTGAGGATATCAGCGATGCCGAAAAGATCGACTGCCGTTACTTCGAAGCTGAAGAAGGCAAAGGGAAGCTTCGATTTGACTACCTGTTACGCCCTGGCGTATCCAGCCAGAGGCTGGGGATGCGGGTGTTAACGGAGGAAGGCGTGTTCGAACTGCTGGATGGCAGTTCGGAGTGAGTTTTTCCAGCAAATGCGTCCATTGAGGAAAGACATCCACCCCTTAGGATGCTGCTCTTGAGTTGAGCACTACTGTCCTGCCGCTGCCTGCCCTATCCAAAATATGTTGGTACAATCAGGCAATAAATCAAAATGCCGACTGAAAATTATGTCAAAAAATATCTTTGTCGTGGGCCTGGGGAACATGGGGGCGGCACTCGCCAAAACGCTGCTTGAAACCGGTCATCAAGTGACCGTCTGGAATCGTACCGCGTCCAGGGCCGAGGCACTGATCAGGGACGGCGCGTCACTCGCCGAATCCGTGACTGAAGGTATCGCAGCCAATGACCTTGTCGTGATCTGCCTTGGCACCTATGAAGATTCATTGGGTGCACTAAGCCAGTGTTCGAACCTTTCCGGTAAAACGCTGATTCAACTGACAACAGCCTCCGCCGATGATGCAAGAGACATGCAGAACTGGGTCCAGCAGAAGGGCGGTTTGTATCTGGACGGCGCTATCCTCGCATTCCCAAGTGGTATCGGAACTCCTGAATGCATGCTGCTCATGGCTGGCAGCGAGGCAGCCTGGTCAAACGGCGAATCAGTCGTCAGAACACTGGGACCTGCGAGTCAGTATATGGGTGACAATGTGGCAGCTCCCGCTGCGCTGGATTTTGCGCTGATCTTCCCCAGCCTGGTACTGATGATGTCTGTTATCCAGGGGATTCATGCGTTAGAGGGCACCGGTGTTTCAACAGAAGCTTATGTCGCGATGGTCGCACCACTGTTCGGAGACTTCGGCCCACGTATCACCGACATGGCAACAAAAATTGAACGTCAGGAATTCAGCGATACGGAAGCCTCCCTGGGGGTATGGCAAGCCGCGATCGAACACGCAGCTTCCAGCTTCAGAGGGAAAGAGAAAAATTTCGAATTCGTAGACGCTGTCAACTCCCTGCTTACCAATGCAATCGCAAAGGGGCATGGCGCTGATGACCTTGCGGCACTGATCAATCACCTGCGACAACCTTCCAGGTAAGCTATTGCCGGCCACCCCGGGTTGCACGTCGCCCGGATGAATCAGGCGACCTCAGCTCAAGAAGTGTCCATTGGAAACCCTAAGAGAAGCTTCTTACCTTATCCTAGCCTGGCTGTTAATCCATTCGATACAGTTGTCATTAAACAATTCCGGCAACTCATACTGTAACCAGTGCCCTGCATCGGCAACCAGCTCAAACCTGACGTCAGGCCTGGCGTCCTGAAAGAGACGGCGGCGAGCCTCCAGGTCCGGGTAGGCAGGTGCATCATGGTCGCCGGAGATCACAAACAGGGGCGTCGTGGTACCTCGCACGCCATCAATCACTAACGTGCTCCTGGCATACGGCGGACTGCGGAATCGGGCTTTGGATGTATTGATATCCTGAATAGCGACAGCAGTGTCGTCTATACGTGAGCCTTGATGGATCATCAGCCTTGCCAAATTTTCCCTCTGCGCGGCCAGCACCTCTTCCCGTCCCATCTCCGGCGTCCGCTTGATCAACGGTTCCATGGTGACTCGGCGTGGTAAATCTCCTACCGCCGCGGGTCCGGTTAACATCACCGACTTAAGCAGCGGCGCCATGTCCTTCATCATCATCGCCGTTAGTGTGCATCCCCACGAAAAGGCCACCACGTGAAACGCTGAATCAAACAATTGCTCCAGGGCGAGCCTTGTCGCCTGGGCTGCGCTAACAGCATTCGATTCAACTTCACACATTGCGGCATCACCTAGTCCTGGCAGGTCAATCGCATAAACATCGAAATGCTCGCGCAGTACACGAATATTTCTGACCCAGTGCAGCCAGGACCCGGAACCACCGTGAAGCAGGACCACTTTTTCTGCACCGGCATTCTGCCACTGACGAATCGGGATCCGTCCTTCTCCGCACGAATACCAGTGAACAATCGCTTCGCTCTCAAGGGCAACAAGGTCTTCGGGTAATTTTTCCATCATCTTATGCTTGCTTGTGCTTTTACCGAATCGCTCTAACCCTCGTCATTCGCTGCCTGTGCAAACTCATGGCAGAGTTCACCCATCCGGCGTTCGCCTTCCCTTGTCTGCAAACCCATCTCCATGGCTTTACGCATATTCTTCTGGGCGCCTTCGGTCCGAAGCGTTTGCTGGAACAGATAAGCCTCTTCCAACAATCCATCCTTCAGCGGCATCTCCGCATTGTTTATGGATGCCTTACACAGCGCAATCGCTTCAGCGGGCCAGCAGGCGATTCTTTTTGCAAGAGAATCCACAAATTGGTCCAGTTCCTCTGCAGTATCAAACACACGATTCAGGTAACCCCATTGTTCAGCCGTTTCCGCATCAATATCGTCACTGCCGAGGCAAATTTCCATTGCTCGCCCACGCCCCACCAACCTGGGCAACCGTTGGGTGCCTGTTCCACCGGGGAGGATTCCAAGTGCCACTTCCATCTGATTGATCACCGTTTTCCCCTTCAACCCAAACCGCATATCGCAGGACGAAGCAAATTCGTTTCCGCCGCCCCCTGCCCTACCGGCCATCTTGACGATAGTCGCCTTTGGCATGCTCATTACCCGATCACACATCAGCTGAAAGTCTGAGAACTCCATGCTTTTCCGAGCAGGTGTATCAATCGGAAACTCAAGAATGGCTTCAACATCGAAATGAGCAATAAAAAAATCCGGGTCGGCACTCTGGAACACAACGACTTTGACTGATTCATCCTGTTCAACCTCACTGGTGAAGCCAACCAGATCCATATAGAGCGGAAGCGTCATAACATTCACGGGTGGATTATTAATGGTGGCTGTGAGCACCCCCTCGGCATATTCAACCTGTAACGTTTCGTATTCGTAGGCCATCATTTTTCTCCTGATTTAGGCCTTGAGACTATGGTGTGTCTGGTTGCGGGTCAAGGTACTGGCTGGCAGGCTTAAACTCAACTATGATCCGTCTACGTCTACGACCCTGCCCATGGAAGCCAC
>JABBBA010000433.1 GCA_018607685.1 K189A clade bacterium
AGCATCGCCCGGCGATCCCCGCCCCATAATGACCTGCGCAATATGACCTACGCCCAGCGGTGTAGAACCCAGCATTAAGGCTACCAGTATTAAAATCGCACTAGCCGCGATAAGACCAATAACCAGGGCAGGATTTCTCATCTCGAGAACTCAGTTGCTTCGCGAGCTGCGGCCAGTTTTTCAATGGCATCTACAATAAACCAACCACCGCACGTGGTAGTGGCGCCACTAAGAGCAACACTTTGTGTGCCACCCAGCTGACCTCGCAGTACCGGATGCCGCGCCGCAGACCAGAAGTTACTGTGGTTGATCTTATCTCCGTAAAAGGCAGTGGCCACCATTTCAGGTTGGCGGTAAACCAAAGCTTCAAGCGGCAGACTCCGCCATCCCGTGTGTGTTTGGTAGTTATCGAAACCTGCCTTGCCGATCATTGAGTCGACCAGAGTACCCGCACCACCTGTTACTCCACCGGGCGTTACATACAGAACATTCTGGCGGTCTTCGATGTCAGGTAATGCTGCCATCCGGGCATTCATTTCATGGACAATATTCTGACCTCTTTGCGCTACCCCCAATTCATCGGCCACTGTCTGGATCACTTCCTGAATTGACTCGACTGAATCGGCGTAGCCTATTTGTAAAACAGGAACCCCAAGACGATCAAAAAAGTGAGTGATGTTCGGGCCACCGCCGTAGGTCCTGACAACCAGATCAGGCTGCAGGGTGATGATGTCCTCCGCGATGGGTTTTACCTGCGGGTAGCCGTGCGCCTTCTCGCTCAGGTAGGAAAACTCCCGGGTCGAATCCGGTGATAACGCCAGAATCCTGTCACGCGGCAACAGTTTCAACACATACTGGTCTGCGCAATAGTCGAGACTGACAACAGACGATGCTTCACCGAATTGTGCCGCCGGCAACAAAACTGGCAGGCAGGTGACACCGGCAAGTATTACAGACATTAGTGTTTTCAACGTTGATATCCGCGGTCACGAATCAACGCTTCATCAATGATGAAGAATCCTGAACCGGATTGTTGTGCGGTTGCACCAAGGCGCAGCGCAGCAAGGACAGATAGGGGGAAAGCACACCGTCGTACTTGTTTGTTCAGCATAAAATTGCTCTCCAAAACCCAGCAGTACGTTTTTTTACTGAGCAGATTCGACAGTCCAATGGGCGAGCGACGCGGACATTTATGTCGCTGCTACGGAAAGCAATTCCTGTCCCAAAAACTAAACCCGGTTTCGGACGAGCGACGAGACGGCAGGTCTTCTGGCTCACGAGTCAATGCCTTCACGCCCCTTCCCAAAACTATTGTTTCAGTGGATATTGCGAGTGGCTCTTCGCTTACAGTTGCGGGTACAGCCCCGGAATCGTCAGTTTTTGATACTGACCGGGTTCCCTTTTTCAGCCTCTAACAGGCACCATCGAGAAAAATTATCATTCATCTCACCACCAATGTACATCAACATCTCACTGACGTGGCAAAAGCGGCCACTGTGGGCGCGGGTCAAATCAGAAGTCGATATCCTGCACATCTTTACCCTTATCTACTTCTGATTTAACTCTTTTCGAACTCGCGACTTCAGGTGCGGCAATACCTCATCTGCGAACCAGGGGTTCTTCTTCAACCAAATGTTATTGCGTGGACTGGGGTGTGGCAACGGTAGCAGCTGTTCCCCATAGGAGGACCATGCCCGAACCGTTTCAGTCAGGGAATTTTGTGGACTAACGAGATGCCAGCCCTGTGCATATTGTCCAATGACCAGTATCAGTTGCACCTTCGGCATTTGAGATAAGATCTTCACTCGCCAGGTTTCAGCACAAATTCTTGGCGGTGGTAAGTCACCGGATTTGCCCTTCCCCGGGTAACAAAACGCCATGGGAAGAATGGCGACCATCTTCTCGTCGTAAAAGACCTCGCGGCTGACACCCATCCAGTCACGCAAACGATCGCCACTTGGGTCGTCAAAAGGGATGCCTGTTGCATGCACTTTTGAACCAGGCGCCTGACCCGCAATCAGAATCTTCGCATCGGGATGAACCTGAAGTACCGGCCGCACCCCATCAACAAGAATATCCGCACACAATGTGCAGGATCTTGTTTCCGCTAGTACCTGTTTGAAATTGGCGCTCATACGAACCCGGGGTAGTGCCTGTGAGAATGACAGGAATAAACCACATATTTACACGGGCAGCCATAGACATCTTTCTTCGAATACCTGGCTGACCAGAATTTCAATGAAAACCTTTCTCAGGTAGAGAAGCCGGAACATGGCAGTAGATTACTCCAGTCTACACGATGCAATCCTTGCCAATAGATGTAGCCCCTGGCGCAGATGCAACGGGTAGCCACGGAAGATCTTCAGTCACCGAAACATGACAGGTGAAACCCTTCTGTTTACTCGAACCACTTCATCGTGGTATCAAATAGGCAATCGCTGTGATCTAAAACTGTTCATGCAAAGTCACTATGCATTGATCGATTTACTTGACCGGCTCGTCATCACCAGAAAGGTATTTAATCGTGCAGCGACATTTAGTAAAAGACCTCACCCTTGCCCCTTTGTTAGAGGGCATTGCCGCCGAGGCCAGCGATGCAGATGCGAATCGTTGCATTTCCCCGCGAGTAATAAACGCGCTAAAAAACAACGACATAATGCGATTTACGGCTGCAACGTCACTCGGTGGCCTGGATCAATCCTGCGTAAGGGTTGGGCAGGAATTAGAAGCTGTTGCTGCAGCCTGCAGCTCCACAGCCTGGTGTCTGTGGAATCATCTCTGCACTTTTCATCTTTTTTGCGGATTGCTGGGTCCCAAGCATGCAGGGTTCCTGAGCGATATCGTAAAAGCCCATGAGTGGGTTTGTTTTCCTGCGGGTGCCAGTACGGCTGTTAAAGGGTTGGCCTCTCCGGATGAAATTTCATTGCGGGGTAAAGCAGCTTTTGGCTCGGGCGCTCGATACGGAGAATGGGCCGGTGTGGCATTCATGAACGGAGGCGATCAGACACCGAGCTTCTCGATGGTTGATCTTCGACAACCAGGCGTGCATATCGACCAGAACTGGTTCGCCATGAGTTTGCGAGCCAGCGCGACCGATACCGTCGGCTACGACGACGCCAGGATCCCCGCCGCACGACGAGTCGAGTTTCCATTTATGTATCGCGTACCTTTTAGAGACCCCGAGCGGCCGATGATTGCACATCGCTACAGGGAGGATTGGGTTGGCCTCTCCGATATGTGGTTGGGTTGCATTGCGGTCGGCGTCACTCAGGCGGCACTGGATGAAGTAACCGCCGGTATAAAGGATCGTGTTGCCATTATGGGCGTGAAGGTTGCGGAGCGACCTACCGTGCACGTCAATCTGGGTCAGGCCCAGGCGAGAATTAACAGCGCCCGGGATACTGTCTATGCTGCCCTGGCGGAAACCGACGGACGCATCGACGTTGAGAAAATCCCCGACGAAACTGACTATCTCAGGCAACTTTCAACCTCAATGAACGCGCTACAACAGTGTGAGGATGCTATGCGATTACTGTTGCGTGTGATGGGCGGCAACGGCCTACGTGAAGGACCCGCATTCGAACGGCGCTTTCGAGATTTGCAGGCAATGCCACTACACATTAATGCACATCAGGATCGAGTGAGCGAACAACTCGGACGACATCTGCTGGGATTGCCAACGGATAATCCTTTCTAGTTAAAGCAGGTCTGTGAAATACCCCCGGCAGCCAGGTTAACTGACGCGGAGTTAGCACCGGAAGCTTTCATGGAATATCAGGTATCAGAAGCTAACTGGGACTTCTTCGCGAACAGATAATGGGCAACATGCCATTCCTCGCCCTGCTTGTAGGCAAATAGCTCCTGACAGGCCATGACAAACATTCTCCACCGATTGAATTGAACGACTTCAGAAGCGGGATTGTCTGAACGAGCAATTGCGTTCAATGCATCAGGTTTCCTGATGTCAATATTTCTCAGCCACTCGGCGCAGGTTCTAGCATAGTGCAATCCGTTTACTACCCAGGATTCCTCCTGATTTAAACAGTCATTGAAGTGGGCTGGTAAATCGAACGAAGGCATCATGCCACCCGTGAAAAAATGTTTCGCCATCCAGTCATCTTTTGAATCGGTCTCAAAAAAATAAGGCATATCCCGGTGGCAGAAAATATGGAAAAAAAGCTTACCGTCCGGCTTTAACCAGCCTGAAATTTTCTGGAACAGGGTTTGATAATTGCGCATATGCTCAAACATCTCTATCGACATAACACGGTCAAACTGGCCTGTTGTACTGAAATCATTCATGTCGGCTGTAATCACAGAAAGATTATCCAGCTTTAGACTTGCTGCCTGCGTCTCTATATAAGTGCGTTGCGTTGCTGAGTTGCTGACGGCCGTAATCTGACTCGAAGGATAATGCTCTGCCAGGTAAAGTGACAGCGAACCCCAACCGCAACCTAATTCAAGAATGCTCTGCCCATCTTCTAATTGGGCTCTTGAACAACAAAGTGCCAACATGGTTTCTTCTGCTTTGTTCAGGGCGTCTGCTTTATCTTCAAAAAGCGCGCAGCTGTACTTCATCCGCGAACCCAGCATCAACTGAAAAAAATCCGTAGGAACCTCATAGTGTTGCTGGTTTGCGTCGCCAGTACTTATTGCTATAGGGCTGTCGCACATCTCTTTAATCAACTCGGACTTGCCATCTGAAGTACTGCGAACGCTATCCTGAACAAGCCTTTTCTTCAGCAGTCGCCGAATAGCGAGACGAACAAACACATCAGGCACGTAGCCTCGCTCTGCCAGATCCATACCCAGACTCATGTGAGCTTGGCTCCAACTTCAGGCTTCTGGAACTGCATATGAACACAACCAATTGCTTTTTCTACAAAGCCTCCCTCACAATAACAAAGGTAGTAATCCCACATTCTAAGGAAGGTGTCCCCGCATCCTAAGGCCTTAATTTCATTATAGTTTTCCCTAAATTTCAGCCGCCATCTCAACATCGTTTCAGCGTAATGCGCCGTGATGTCTTCCACGCCGAAGGGGCTCAGGTTCGCCTGCCTGCTCTCACTAGTGAGCAATTCAACCGAAGGTAGCGCACCACCAGGGAAGATATATCTCTGTATGAAATCCACCGAGTTCTTAGCACTCTCAAATCGCTCTTCCGCGATAGTAATCGCCTGTATCAGCATAGAACCACCCGGCTTTAATAGCTGATTGCATGCATTGAAAAAAGTCGAGAGATACTCAAGCCCAACGGCTTCGATCATTTCGATCGAAACGATTTTCCCAAATTGGCCTTTAAGCAACCTATAGTCTTTTTTAAGTACGGTGATTCGATGCTCGAGCGATTTCTCTCTGACGACTTTAACCACATGGTTGTACTGTTCATCGGATATCGTTGTCGTTGTGATATGACATCCATAATGTGTTGCCGCGTGTATGGCAAAAAAACCCCACCCGGTTCCAATTTCAAGCACTTCATCCCCGGGCTTCAGTTCCAGCTTTTGGCATATTCGGTCAACTTTTTCGCGGGAAGCCTCTTCCATCGTATCTTTGAAATCGCGGAAATAGCCTGATGAGTAGGTCAAGCTTGGGTCGAGAAATAATTGGAAAAAGTCGTTACCCAAATCGTAATGCGCTGAGATGTTTTCTTTGCTCTGCGACAAAGTATCGCGGTGCATTCTGTGGAAAAGTTTGTATATCGGTCGTTTGAAAAATGACAACTTCGTATTAAAATTATCGAGTGCCTTTCGATTGCGCAGAAAGATGCGGATTAGCCCCGTAAGGTCGTCGGTAGACCAGTAACCCAACATGTAAGCTTCAGCGGCACCAATAGGTCCGCCGAGGAGAACCTTTGAATAGGCGCGCTTGTCGTTGATACTAATCGAGACCGTTATCCCACCACTGCCGAACTTCTGTTCATCTCTACCGTCCGTGAGCACCAACTGCCCGTCGCTAATTTTTTTCAGCAGATTTAGAACAGACGCTTTGAACAGTGAACTGCCAAAATAAGGCACACCACCGGCCGGCGTTATCTCCAATGAGCTCATACTTTTCCTTCCATTTTTTCCGGGTGAGTAAAAATCGGCACACGTTTCAACCACAACCTAAAGGCCTGGTAATAGATGAGCATTAGAGTTCTAAGGGCCATCATTGGGAAACGCCCTATCATTCTGTTCAGTGAACTTTTAGTGATTGGCTGCGAATTGAGCCTCATCGTCACAGAAAACAGTTTTTCACCCCGCTGGTCAGCATTAATACTGACCTTGAGTTTCTGGCCTGGGGTATCCAGCCTCCACGTGTAACGCAAATCCATCGGCATAAAGGGTGATACATGAAAATTCTTCTCAGAGGTCAGCGGAGCATTCGCCAGGGTAAGCACATATACATACCGCTGGTCCCATGGCGTGTTGTGCACTTCCCCGACCACGTATTGTAATGAGTCACCTTCGAAGCAGTAGAACAATGAGAGAGGGTTCATTGTCACGCCGCAGGTTCTCCAATTGGCGAGAAGATAGACCTTCCCGGTAAACGCCTTACCCGTTTTCTCAGCAATACGACGGCATACTTCATCATAAAGTGACCGCTCCGAGGGCAGAAAATCCTGGCGGTAGAAACTGAGCAGGTTGGGCTTCTCAATACTCACCAGTGGACTTCTATCAGCAATGTGTTGTACATCTTCGATATCGGCGAACACGCTGGCATGGTCGTATGTGAACGTATGTTTGACCGGAAGAGTTCGATGGTGAAGTAGTTCACCCCGGTAGAGAGCATTTTCCATGTTAAAGCGACACTCCAAATCTGTCACAAACATTGAGAGCGCTGACAACGCCATCTTCGTGGAATCCATAACGCCAGTAAGCACCACAATAGTGCGTTCGGTTCACGCCAGAGATCTCAGCATGTCGACTTTGAGAAACCACCATTTCCTGATTATAAACCGGATGGTCATAACGAACGGTTTTCAATATTTTTTTCGGATCAATTTCGCCTTCGTCGTTAAGCGTAACCAGTACATCACTGTCACTGTCGATATGAGACAGGATATTCATGTTGTAAGTCAGTGTTGCTTTCTCTTGTTGCTTTCCTCCGTGGTAATTCCAACTGGCCCAGGCAAGCTTTCGTTTCGGCAGGAGGCGACTATCTGTATGTAAGATTGCTTCATTCGGGGAGTATCGCATCGGCGATAATACGTCCAACTCCTCAGGGGAAGGATCACCAAGGAGTCGCAATGCCTGGTCGCTGTGCACCGCGATCACTACCTCATCGAACACCCGTTGTTGACCTTGTGCTTTAACGATTACATGTTCGGCTGTTCTCTCAATTCGGTCTACAGGCGCGCTTAGTTTTACTTCGCCAATCTGTGACCGCATTGCTTTGATATAGCTATTCGATCCACCGGAAACCACCCGCCACTGGGGTCTGTTTTTCAGGTCAACCAGGCCATGATTGACAAAGAAATGAGTGAGCGAACGAATAGGGAAATGTATCACGTCAGCATCGCCCGTAGACCAAATAGCTGCGGCCATCGGCAAGAGGTAATCTCGCTGAAAAGCCTCTCCGTACCGCTCGTCAGACAGATATTCGCCGAGACTACGATGATCTTCACTACCGATCGCCGAAGCATTCCTGTTAAAACGCAGGATATCTCGCAGCATCCCGAGAAACCTGGGGTTAACCAGATTGCTGCGCTGCGCAAACAGCGTGTTGATATTGTGTCCGTTATATTCCAGCCCGGGCCTGCTAACTGAAAAACTCATCTCCGTCGCGCGCCCGGGACATCCCAATTGATCAAGTAAACGGATGAAATTTGGATAAGTTCGGTCGTTATAAACGATGAACCCCGTATCTACTGTTAACTGTTGTCCTTCGAGCTCGATGGCATGTGTGTGGGTGTGCCCCCCCAGGTAATCATTTGCTTCATAGACGGTTACCTGATGTTCTCGGGACAACAGGTAGGCTGAAGTCAGACCAGAAATGCCGGAACCTACAACTGCAATTTTTGCCATTGAATGCGCCCAGAAAGACGAGTCATGAAAACCATATACGTACCAGATCGCTTTGTGGATCAGCCTAAAAAAAAGATCTTTTTGCAGCTGATACTTTAAAGCCCATCGTGGCTCCTTAATCGCCAGTGGTTTTTTTCAAACGAACCAAAACCGAGTTGACGGCAAAAGTATGGCATAAATCATGAGACTAAGAAGCTTGAGAACCTATACTGAAGTTGCATCCCGTCAAGCACATCGAATCCAGGCGCCTTGGTAACTCGAGAAAGTTATTCCAGCACGGAAACACATCCGCACCCCAATCAACAGGCTGTACAGGAACTAAAATGAAAACTCGGCTCAGGTAGCGAAGCAGGCGTCTGACACTCACTAGAACGCCTGATCTACCGACAGATTACTCCAGACAGCAAAAAGCAATATGTGCTTTCAGCGAAGCCTCGAAGTGAGGCGCAGCAGCGGAAGCCGAAGGGTGGCAATTACACCCTGGGTGTCACTCCTGTTATCAAGATCAATGGTCCCGCCATGGAACTCCGCGATCACTTTCGCGATATACAGCCCAAGACCGAGATGGCTCTCTCCTTTATCCGCCCTGACACTGACCATGGATTCAAACAACACAATATCCTTCGGCAGGTTTTGACCCTCGTTCATCACCCGCAACATTGCCATGCCGTTTTCGATATGCAGGCGAATGCGCACCTCACCGGTCTTTGAAAAAGACACCGCATTATCAATCAACTTATCCAGCAGCTGCGCAATAAGCTCCGGGATACCGGTAATCGGCACGTCTTCCAGTTCAACCTCAAGGACAAACGAGGTATTTCTATACGCTGTTTCATAGCCCTTGATACATCCAGATACAACGTCTGCCAGGTTAAACCTGACGACCTCGGTTTCATCGAGGGACTCTTCCAGCCTTCGTGCTTCAGCCATTTTATTGAGTATGTTTGTTAATCGTTGCACGCCCTGACTCGCTCGATCGACATACACAAGCGCCGCAGGATCGACATCCTGGCTCTGGAGATTTTCCAGCGACGACTTGACGACGGATATCGGGGTGCGCAGCTCATGATTAAGCCGCGAAGCCATACGCTCCAGATAGTCGTTGTGCTGTCCTATTCGCTCGGTGGTTGATTTGAGTTCCTGGAATAACTTCCCTATAGCGTCATTTCCAAAATCCTGTTCACTAGCCTCTTTCTGCACGCTGCCTCTGCTGTCTACCAGCTCAGCGACCAACGCTTTCATTCTTCCCAATCTGCCTTTCGTCACCCATAAAACCAACAGGATAAAGGCAGCGAGCACCACCAGCGCCAGAATTGACCAGCGATCAAACTCGCTGTTAATGATGCCGATCAGGTGTTTGTAAGGGACCGCTGTCTGGCTGATAGATATCGTACCCAACTGAGATTCACCGGAGACAATCAAAGCGTCGACCCGCAACTGCGCACCCGTCGAGTCGTAGCCGGATGTGGTTACCGTGCGTCCGTTGGCACTAACTACCTGGACACCAAAGGGCATCCTCGCGAGCGCCTTCTCGAAATCCGACGGTGAGTAAAAGATCCTTCCCAGGGTTTCTAAGGATTCAGTGGCGCTCAAGCCCATCATGAATTTCAGTTCACGCGTCTTCTCATCATCCACGTCAGCGACCAGTGTTGATATCTGCCTGGATAAAAGCGTTCGGGGAATACGAAGTTCAACATGGTAACCATCATCAGTTGCCATCCAGCGACCCTGGATCTCGGTTGCTTCGCGCAGTGCTCTGCCACTTGCCGTGACCTCGACCACCGAGAGTTCCCCCGGCTGGTATACCGAAATAGTGTAGCGATGAAACCGTTTTTGTAGATCCAGAAGTGAGAGCTGGATGTGGTCATTACGATGCACGCTCAACCCACCAACCTTTCGGTAAACTACACGGTCATCACGAACGTTATAGTGCAGGTAAAGAAACGCCTCATCGTTGCCGACCGACAACTCATAACCCAGTGAATCGGTGCTGTAAGGGGAATGGATTTCAAGTAAATGATCAAGTCCCAGTTCCAGTGCCTCCTGATCAGGCCAGTCTGACACTCTTCCATCCAGAACAATTTCAGTCTCTATTGCCTGGCTGCGGTAGGTCGCGGCATCTGTCTCATCAAACGCAAATGCCAGAAACCTTTCGTCATCTGCGAGCAACCTGGCCATCGCCTCTGCATTCACCGACAGAGCCGTCTGTTGATTTAACCTGACCTCACCCTGCCAGGTCTCAGACCAGTACATGAGAGCAATGAAGACCCCCAGCCCCAGTAAAGGCAGACACCAAAGTAACCCTATCGGTATTCGATTCATTGATGGCTGTTCCAGCGGTAACCCATGCCGTAAACAGTCTCGATACAGTCAAATTTTTCATCCAACGCCAAAAATTTCCGGCGAATACGTTTGATATGCGATGTGATCGTACTTTCATCAACCACCATCTGGGATTCCTGCATCAGCTGCTCCCGGTTCTTCACATGCCCCGCCCGCTTAACGAGCGCATGGATCATCCAGAATTCAGTCAACGTCAGATCCACTGCAACGCCATTCCAGCAACAGGAGAGCCGCTGCACATCCATCTCTAGATGTCCTTCAGAAATAGTAGTGCTGCTGGAATCAGCATCGGACGACAACGCTTCGATGCGGCGGAACAATGCAGCCACCCGTGCAACCAAATGCGGCAGGCTGACATCTTTGGTCAGGTAGTCATCTGCACCCATCCTGAGGCCGCTGACAATATCGATGTCATCATCCCTGGCAGTCAGGAATATAATTGGCAGGGTTCTGGATTTTTGCCTTAACCACTGACACAGCGCAAAGCCACCATCTACCTCGTCGCCAAGCCCGATATCAATAATCGCAAGATCAGGCAGCCTGGACTGGAAGACTTCCTGAGCCTGCACCCGGTCTGCGTAGGCATCCACCCGATAACCCTGCCTTCCAAAAACATCGGTATAGTTTTCCCTGAGCAGGTTGTCGTCTTCAATAATGGCCAGTCGGTAGTTCATGAACAATGTTCCTTAACTTCTATATCAAGTTTGTTAACGCCATCTTGCTGACACAATTGAGCAGCAGGGCAACACAAACAGTTCTCTAAGATGCCCCATTTCCCCGGCTTAATAAACCTTACGCACACTCCAATAGTGGAACTGTGTTTATGTTTAACAACCTGAGGAAACAAGATGAAACCAAAATCACTCGTAGTAGCCATCGCATTAGCCGGAATAAGCGTCGCCGGGTCTATCACCCCCGCACTGGCTGATTCATCAAGAGAGCAGACAAGATCAGCAGCCTCCGGCCTGGTCATCGGCGCTGTAGCTGGAGGCCCGATCGGGGCCTTCACCGGCGCAGTGCTGGGCGGCGAGATATTCGGCAGACTGTTTGAACAGCGACGGGTCAACAAAGGGTTAGCTGTCCAGGTCGCCGAACTGACCGGCGAGCTTGATCTGGCCCACACCCGCCATGCACAAAAAGACCAGGTGATAACTGCACTGAACCAGGATCTGGACAAGGTATTGGCTATACAGTCATCTACGGCCAAATCACAGCAACTGTCCGTACAGTTTCGAACGGCCTCTGATGTACTGGAACCACAATACGAAGCTGAACTTGAGCAGGTTGCCCATGCACTGCGCAGGAACAAGGATGCCACCGTGACCCTGGCAGGGTTTGCAGATCGTCGTGGAGATGACAGGTTCAACCAGGCGTTATCCGAGAAACGCGTCCGCGGAATCAAACGATTCCTGGTCAAAAATGGTGTGAATTCAAAACAGATCATCGGCACGGCATTTGGGGAAACCCGGCCACTTGATTCAGCAGAGTCACTGGAGAGTAACTTCTTTGACAGACGTGTCGTCGTTGAACTTAAACTGGACATAGATCGAGAACTCGCTACCCGCTAGTGTCATTGTTAGCAACATGGAGGGTCGGCGATCCGCCGACCCTTTCTTCAAAATCCCTGTTTTTTTCACCAGGATTCACCGACAGGTCTGCTTCAACCACATAACGAAGTGGCCCCCCAAGATCAATCGCGTCAAACGGATAACAGGTCACAAGGATAAGCCTGGTGTCCGTGGCACTAAGCCGGAATCCGGGTTCAATACGCGTGTCAACAACTCTGGTGGAGTCCACGACATAGGTAAGCCAGTTTTTACCAATCGCCTGGAGCTCAATGGGGTCTCCCGGTTTAAGCTGCTCCAGCCTTTGAAAGTGTGTGTCGCGGTGACCAGCCACGATACTGGTGCCCTGGGTTCCCGGGGAGGCGGTGCCGTCAACGTGTCCCGGACCGAAGGCAAGAGCACTGCCATGTGCACCCGACAGAACATACAGGTCATCTTTATTAAACCGTATCCTGGCGATTGGCCAGGTATCTGCCCAGGGCCAGGGCCTTAGTGCTTCTCCCACATAAGATCGTGCCCAGCTATCCGAAATGAGATATTGGGCAAGCCCTGCTTTAAGAAAGATGTAGCTACTGTTCAACCAGGTACCGGCCGTGAGCAAAAGCAGTCCAACAACAAGAACACTGGTAAGTTTCATGAGATACCGGGTCTGGCTCTAAACATGAGCAACATGGCAGCGAGTAGCGACATCAGACCTACCAGAAAACCCAGCTGCGCATTGGTCGCGGTCCGTGGATACATCGCCATCTGCCCCTGTGGTAACACATTAGGGATGTCAGCGATGTTTAATGTGTCCTGATCAAGTCGGCTTACGATCTCTTCTACCGCGACGAGACTGGTATGCCTGGTCACAAGTTTATGGGCCACCGCGACTTCTATCATTTCATCCTTAACGACATTCGAATCACGCCCCTTTATCAGGTCATCCTCCAGAGAACCGATCTTCCGGCGCGCCCATATTGTCCCAACCCCGGGCTTTGATACACGGGAATCAAGTGACAGTTCCCGGGACCAGGGTGCAGTTGCGGTCTTTCCATGCACCACGACACTGCCACTAAGATAGCTACCCTTCGCAGCCACAAGCAGCGGCTCTCCCTGGTAAATTGCCGGTATATGCGCGGGATAACTTTCCAGCGCCTGTGGCCAGTCGATTCGGATATCAGCCGCGACGGGACTTTCGATTCTGGTGTACAGCTGGTCCATCTTTTCGCCTACTTCGCGCAGGCTGCCAATGTGCGTATAAGTTCCTCGTCCATACTCCGCCGCCTGCCGCATAAAGAAACTGTTTGGCGCTGAACCAATCCCAACCGGGAACAGCCTGGTATCTCCCAACTGTTCCGTGATTAGTTTGAACAAACCCTGCTCATTGCCAACTGCCCCGTCAGTAATAAAGACGATATGCTTCAATTGCTGATCTGCACCCCCACCCGCAAGCGCGATTTCCAGCGCTGGTTGCATATTCGTTCCACCACCGGCGCCCAATCGACTGACCCAGTCTTTGGCTGTTTTCAAATAGTAGGCATCCGGATACTGAAGATCGTCAAAAAGCCTCGACCAGCTACTGTTGAACTCGATGATATTGAAACGGTCCTGGGGCTTAAGACGATCAAGAGCCCTGGCCAGGCTTGCTTTCGCCTGCTCGATAGACGTTCCCTGCATAGAACCTGACGTATCGATAACAAAAACCATATCCCGTGCTATGGGCTGCGCTGCACTTGAGACTGCAGGTGGCAGCATCATGAGTAGAAGATAGTCTTCACCGTCCAGCGTTTCCCTGAATACCGCGGCGCTCGGCTCTTCCCCCACAAACGGGCGCCAGTTCAGGACAAAGTCACGGTCCATGGAAACCCTGCCTTCAACCAGCTCAATTCGGTATTGCCCGTCTTCTTTTCTAACGGAAATGTTGTGATAGGCACTGCCGATCTCCTGCAATTCCAGCCCCGGGTCCAATTCAATTTTTAGACTGATGGGGTTGGTGAGCTCGCCATCAGCCCGGGTCATGCCGGGAGTGATGAGATGGGTGTCAGGAACTCCCTGTGCCGGAAGGGCCCAACCTTTAGTATTAGGTGACGGTTGCTGCGGCTCATCCAGCGCCAACGGGTCAACCGACCCTTGCGGCCGGACAAATGTTCCCGCTGGCAAAAATCGTGGCGTCAATGTCATCGGAAAGCGAAAACCGAATACTCCATTGTCATAGTCCACGGTCTGAACGTAACTTACGTTAACTGTGATGGTTTCACCCGGCGCGATATTTGCGACAGTCTGTTGGAACAGATTAGGCCGCAACTGCTCTACCAACGCTGCTTTCTTACCCTGGGCCTTGGCAGCGTGGTAAGTTTTACGCGCTTCGGCCTTTTCTTTAATGACGCCCTTGATCACACGCTCCCCAATCCTGATTTCCATCCGGTTGACCGCCGCGGTTTCATTCATGGGCAATACGTAGATAGCTGCCTGCCAATTGTCGGTCTGATTTTTAAACTGCTGGGTAAGCTCTACATGAGCAATAATTCCACTAATGCGAAATCGAGCGTCACTTTCCAGGTGGAGTGCTTCCGAACGGCGCCCGCTCGCTTCCTCAAAAAAAATTTTCCCCGCACCCGGTGAGGTCGGTTCATTTGCTGATATCGGACGAGGCAATCCTGCCCACAGCAACAACAGGCATATGAAACCACGCCTTAATGTGACAGCGACCAGAGGACGAGAATAGTGTCTGAACACGGAATGTAACAAGGGAACGGGCATGGCGGCTGCAACTCCTGAAGCAATTTGATCAGGGTATTAAAGCGGCCGCACCCGGCGAATCTATGACCTGATTAGGTCAATGTGGTGATCTAAAGTGGAGAAAGGCTGAACGGCCTATACAAAGGCAGCAATCATCATGACGGCCACACCGATGCCAATCGTTAACCACGGTTCCCATGCCCGCGGAGTCGTCGGTTCGTGTAGTGATTCCTTCAGGTCGAGATCATCTTTCCTGACGAGAGATATTTCAGGCGCATTAGCCAGACGATCTCTTTCGATAGCATCATTGAGTCCGAAAAAGCTGGTTTGCGTGTTACTCATAAATGGAATCCCTTTCCTGATAGAGCCGGAAGGAAAGAATGCGCCCAGGATGGGCTGATTGTTAGCGGGACCTCTCTAAAGTGTGACGCCGTTCTCATTTCTGGTCGCCGCTCCGACGGACGGTAGGCCCTGTGGCCAATCCCGCAGGACTGGCAAATCCCCATGACACGTGGTTTAGTGCTGTTTTTGAATTCAAAGCAGGAGATAGAATGATCAGTTCAGGTCCACTAGAAGATCGGCTAGCTATTCGGGAATTAGTTGATTCCTACAACGACGCTGTCATGAGAATGGACGGCGATGCATGGGCAGAAAACTGGCGTGACGATGCCACCTGGGAACTCCCGGGCGCAGGTCCAATCACGGGTAAAGAAAACTTCTTTCCCATGTGGCAGCAAGCGATGAGCGCTTTTTCATTCGTAGGCTTTTTTGCATCAGCCGGCCCAATGACCATTGACGGTGATAAAGCGCACGCGACCTGGTACCAGCAGGAATTCCTGCACCAGAAAGACGGCGTAAAACGAAATGTCACAGGCCAGTACGAGGATGACTACGTCAAAGTGGACGGCCGATGGTATTTCCAGACACGTGTTTATCTTGTGCTGAATGCTGAGGAAATCGCCGGGTAACTTGAACCCACCTCAAGAGTCAGGAAAAGTCGTTCGGGAATCCCGACACCTTTTTCATCTGGCCCTTCCGCTCATGGGTGCCCAATTGGCACAGATGGGGATGGGAGTGGCCGACACCATCATGGCGGGTCGGTATTCATCTGCCGACCTCGCCGGTGTCGCTCTTGGAACGAGTATCCTTTGGCCCAGCATGATGCTGGTGTTCGGCGTCGTCCAGGCGGTTACACCCACTATCTCACAACTCAACGGCGCCAGGGCCTATGGCGACATTGGTGCCGTTCTCAGACAGGGGCTATGGCTCGCGCTTGCCGCAAGCCTGGTCGTTATTGTCATTCTCAACAATGTCGAACCTATCTACACCCTAATGGATGTCGACCCCGTCGCGGTCGCTATATCCGTACCCTATCTGCAGTGGACCTCGTTGGGCATGCCGGCGCTGCTGTGTTTTTTC
>JABBBA010000361.1 GCA_018607685.1 K189A clade bacterium
ATCTATCATGAGGTGGCTTTGCGATTAGTGCAATGTGATGGTCCAGGGTGATCTGGGTGTTGATTAACCTCAACGGAAGAACTTGCGCGGTGTGTTGAAAAGCTGACCTGAACTAGTCTTCCGCCCTTAGAGAGAAACTCCAGCTGTAGGCGGGCGAGGTCAGCTGGTATCTGGGTTTGACGCTGGGGCTCCATGAGTCGTCTCCGCCGACACCCATGTGAAAGCCATCTATAAGAACAAATAGTCCATCCTCGGGAATCAATTCGTGCTCGTGCTGTGCGCCCATCAATTGCTTCACGCCGTATTGGCTTACACCCAGCGAAAATTCCCCCTCTATCAGGATGCGCCCAATTTGTGCACTGCTGACGTCGCACCTGAGGCCGTTTTCCGAGGGGAAGATATAGGGCGTGTGCATCTCTTGGATAGATTGAGTCCATCGACCAAAATCTGCGCTGTGTTTTCTGTCAGGATAATTTTCATGGGGTCCACGTCCAAACCAGGATACCTCGCCAGGGTTTTGTGACAGGCGAAGCAAAGCACCCACTCTGGGAAGCGGTGGAGCAGATTCGTTGACCTCAACACTAATGGTGATCGCGACTGTGCCTTCTGCGCTGAACACATAGTGCCATGTGGAACTCACCATCACCTGGTTGTCGTTAAAATAGCCGTGTCGGGCAGTGAGTTTTTTGCCGGAGTCGTCCAATGAGAGATCCAGGCAACGATGCTCCCACTCATATAGACCGGCTGCCTGCCACTTTGATAACCAGGAGTCGGGAGATGGATGATCGACCTGGCTGCTACAGATATCGTTGTCGAGAGGTGCCCTCGCGAAGTTGTCACTCATCGGTGATTCCAGCTGTTCCGCTCCTTCGATCAACCAGTTGGTAAGCTCGCCACTGGTTTTGCTAATAGCGAACGTCGAAGGTCCACATCGCACGAGGTACCGGCCGGCTTCACTCTGAATCTCTGGTTCTGTTGTGTCCCTGGGGGTGTTTCCTCCGGGTTTGTTTCCTGATGGTGCTTTGACTACAAACTGCTGGCGCGCGATCTCGTGGTCTTTAGCGGCGAAAAGGCTGTCTGCAGTTTGTTGAACCCAGACGTCCAGGTAAAGAGTGTCTGGTGTCTCCCGGGCTGGCTCGCACAGGGTAAGTTGGATGCTGGCGCCCGCATCGAGTGCCAGTTTGGTCTCGCCGGAGGCAAGTGTTGAACCCTCGCACCACAGTCGCCAGTAGAGTTGTTCAATTTCCGTGGTCCGGAAAAGGTGCTCGCTGGTGATAGAAAGAATAAGGGCGGATTCAGATGAAATTGAAAACTGGAAGGGCTGTTGCATTCGTTTGGCTTCAAGCAAAGTGGGGTGAATGCTCCTGTCGGGGAAGACCAGTCCATTGATGCAGAACTGACGATCGTTGATTTCGTCGCCAAAATCCCCACCGTAGGCCCAGGCGATTTTTCCGTCTTCGCCGGGCGCTTCCAGCCCCTGGTCTACCCAGTCCCAGATAAAACCACCCTGTAGCCGTGGATAGGCCCGGAACGCATCCCAGTAATCACTGAAATTCCCCAGGCTGTTACCCATCGCATGCGCGTATTCGCAAAGTATGATGGGCCGGTTTTCATTGGGTTGTTTCGACCACTTTATGATGCCGAATTTAGGGTGTTCGAACGGCGCTTCCATATCGCTGTCGGTGCGAGCGTACATCGGGCAGATAATATCGGTTGCTTCTGTGTCTGCTCCGCCACCCTCATATTGTACGGGCCTGTCTGGATCTGTTTTCTTTACCCACTGGTACATGGCGTCGTGATTTCGACCATAGCCGGATTCATTTCCCAGGGACCATATGATGATGCTGGCGTGATTGTAATCCCGGTTAACCATTCGGGTGACCCTTTCCATGAACGCGCCAGTCCACTCCGGGTCATCCGACAGGCGATTCATTGGGCTGAGCCCATGGGTTTCGATATTGGCTTCGTCAACAACGTAAAGGCCAAGCCTGTCACACAAATCATAGAAGCCCGGTTGATGCGGGTAGTGGGAACAACGAACCGCGTTGAAATTATGTTGCTTCATGAGACGCAGATCTTTTTCGACCAGCTCGAGGGTTTCCGTGTGCCCGGTTGCCGGATCATGTTCATGCTTGTTCACACCGCGGATCAGGAGTGGTTTCCCGTTCAGGCATAGTTGTCCGCCAGTGATGTCGATTTTTCTGAAACCAACATGGTATGCCTCGACCTCGATAAGCGTGCCGTCCGGTTCCAGTAATGACACTACAACACGATATAAGTTGGGTGTCTCTGCACTCCAGTGGTCTGGTGATGCTACGTTTAGCACGGTGTCGAGTCGGTCCCGGTACCGACCCATCTCATCTATCAAGTCTGTTCCCAGTCCTGTCGTCATCTCCTTAATCGATTCGTTGGCTGAATTGAATACTTTGACCCGGACCTCGCACCCTCTTGCGTTTTGTGTGATGACTTTCGTTCTCAGTCGTCCATGCTCGTTGTGATCGTCAAGCGTTGCGCCGAGCTTTACATCAACTATTCTTTGGTTGGGTTTACGTAGCAGTCTGACGGATCGAAATATTCCAGAAAGATTCCACATGTCCTGGTCTTCAAGGTAACTGCCATCGCACAGGCGGAGTACCATGACGGCAAGCGTGTTTTCACCGGAATGTAGATGAGTCGTTAGGTCAAACTCGGCGCTAAGTCTGCTGTCCTGCGAATATCCGACAAACTGGTTGTTACACCAGAGATAAAAAGCACTATCCACCCCATCAAAGCAGATGCGGGTTTGTTCATCCGGGGACCAGTGATCAGATAAATCAAAGCTCTTCCGATAACAGCCGGTTGGGTTGGCTTCGGGGACGCGGGGAGGGTCCACCCGGAAGGGGAATTTGACGTTGGTGTAGATCGGCGTGTCGAATCCCTGGGTCTGCCAGTTACCCGGGACCTGGATCTCGGAGGCGTTAGGGAGTTCCGCCGGCCAGGCGTCCGGAATCATCGAGGGGTTATCGAACAGCGCGAATAGCCAGGTGCCATCCAGACAAATTTCGCTCGCGCTTTCCCGGTTTTCCTTTGCCGATTGCTCATCTCGCCAGCTGTGCAGCGGACTATGAGATGGCAGGCGGTTCAGGGAGGTGACTTCCTGTGTCTGCCAGAATTTTGTTACTAGAAAATTCATCTGCTGAATCGGGCAACCTTTTTGTAGCGTGGAGTTGGGCAGAAAGTTGTCGATAGGTATGTCATAAGCCTACACTAACGGGCTCAGTGACTGGACTCAATATGATTACACAACCGGAAGTGCCATTTAGCCTCAAAGATATAACAGTGGATTGGTTTACGATGGCGTTGCGCGAGAGCGGCATCATTAAGGATGAAAAGGTCGTCAGTTTTACCCATAAGGTTATCGGTGAAGAGGCTGGGTTTAATGGCGAGGTTGCCATTTTCCAACTTGAATATTCTGATCAGAGTGGCAGCGCGCCTGACTCGATGGTCCTAAAAATTCCCACGGCATTGAAAAACCGTACGCTAGGTCAAACGATGGGCCTGTACGAAAAAGAGATCAGGTTTTATCGAGACCTCGAATCGGCAGTCAATATCCGTACACCTCGCCATTACTACAGTGCGCTGGATATTGCGGATGATCCGGATGTTGTCCTTGAGAGGTTGGTAGGTCTCAACAAGCTACCTATGTGGTTGATCGCCATTCTGGCCGTCATTGCCGGCTGGGTCATCAGCTTCACACCCAGGCGTTATGCGCTGTTGATAGAAGACCTGAGCGGCTATCGAATGGGAGACCAGGCGGATGGTTGCTCTGAAGATGATGTAAAACATGTTCTCACCGCAATGGCAAAACTCCACGGTCAGTTTTGGAATAGCAAAGAGCTTCCAGCCATGACCTGGATCGCCCCGGTGGCAGCGACCAGTAAGATTACTCAAATGATGTTTTTACAAAATGTCGGGAAGTTCCTGGCGGCAAATAAAGGCATATTGTCCGAGCGTCAGGTTCAGTTGACGCAATGGTTTAAGGAGAATGGCGAGGCGCTGACAGAGAAACTGGGAGAGGAACCACCAACATTGCTGCACGGCGACTTTCGCCTGGATAATATCTGCTTTGATGATGCGAAAGGCGAAGTCATGCTGTTCGATTGGCAGACAATGTCGAGCGGGCCCGGCGGACTGGATATGGCTTACTTTTTAAGCGCTGCATTACCGGTTGGTGCCGGTGAGGAAAAGATTAACGAGCTGATTAGCCTCTATCATGAAGCGCTGAAGAGCGCGGGTGTAGAGATTTCAGCCGCCAGGCTCAGGTGGCAGTATGAGATGGGTATGCTGGCAACGCTGCAGAGAATAATACCTGCTGCACACACGGCGCAGCTTGATCTGGGTTCCGATCGAGGACCTCAAATGATGCAGGCCTGGCTTGACAAGATATTCGATAAGGTCGAGAGCGTTCAGTTTGAAACGATCCTTGATCGTGTACCCGATTAGTCCTGTTTCGGGTGACCGTTTTTCGTCAGGTACCCGATGATCTAAAGCCAGACCTCAAGATTGTTCTGTCTTCCAATCTCCCGGGATAGTTTCATCGAAAGAATGTCAGTCATATGGCAGGCATCGAGTAGTGAAGAGACTTCGATCTGCTGCTCTTCATCCAGTGATTCGAATTCATCCTGAACACGCTTTAACAAATAGAACCTGAAGGGTTGAGCCAGCGCATTGATGGTAACGCCTCTCAGTTGGAAGTTGGCCATTCCGACACCGCGCGCGCATTCCGTTCCCGGTTCCAGATTTCCCTGTTGGTCGATCCAGTCATTAATACAGGAGGCGGCTGCCCGCGTTTCGGGGACGAAATCAATGGCAATATGTTTCAACACGTTCACAAGTGTGTCCGGAACATCATCGGAAGCAAGATACTCACCATCCTGGGTCTCGAATTCACCAACATCGAGTTCGGGTCTGTTCATCCGTTCGACCCACCTGAAAACCCTGATGGCGTGCTCCTGCATCAGGGAAAGCGGTTTTGGATCGCGACCCAGGTGAGCATATAAAGGTGCGAGCATCCCAAAATCGGCAATGGATGGTTTACCACCCAGGAGATAGGGCTGATTGGAAAGATGATCATTGAGAACTTTTAGAAACTCGATGTATAGCGTTTCGATGGTATCAAAAGTTTCAGGTACTGCGCCGAACGCTTGCCCCGCGCCTCGCATATTGTTCATTGATTTGTCCGCTTTCTTCTCTCGGCCAGGCCCCCTTGGCATGGCGGTCTGGAAATGGAATCGCAGGAACTCAAGATTCTGCTCAGGGAAATTCCATCGGTAATGCATAGCGGGACGAAGCAGGCCCTCTGCGCCGATGACATCGAACAACCTGTTGATGATTCTCTGTCTGGGGCTCTGGGGGGAAAAAGTATGATTACTTTGATTCTCGAAGTGATCAATGATGGCAACGCCATCCCTGATCACTTCACCATTCGGCAACTCCAGAGTTGGCATGCTTTGCCTGTTACCGGCAGCTGGTGCGATGTTCCTTATATAATGTTCTGAATTAGGCATCGTTTCCCGGTAAGGGATGCGGGCTTTGATGAGATAGCTTCTCGCTCGACCGGTAAAGAGAGAGAACGGTGCGCCGTACAGAGTTGCGTCAGTCAATTGTGTTCCTTCCTGTTAGTTTGGCCAGTAGATGTATTCATCACCTTCTTCATATTTCTGGCCGCCATGTTTGTCAATAAGCTGAGGTGCGTCAAGGAAGCTGGGCCACAGGGGGTCAGCCTGTTCTGCATTGTGCTCCGCCGGCAGTGCTTCCAGTTTGTCGGCAATCATACCAACGCTTCGGTCAAGCGAATGAATCATCGAGGCATAAACCCGCAGCGTGTGATCTTCTATCTGTGAAAATTTGTTGTAGTCTGCGCGGGTTGCCAATTTGCCGGGTTATCCATTTGAGCTTAACTATGCTGAGATTGCCGATGGTGAGGGCGGCGCTCTTCGGATGCACTACCTGGATGAAGTGGGGGCGATTTAGTCTGCGTTATCAGGGACCGGTACCAATTTGGCAAGAATGAGATAAATATTGTATTTGTCTCATAAACGAGACAAGATTCACTTTCGTATCATTCAAGTGAAAATGTCATGCAGGACACCTCTATTGGGGATCGGGTTTTCCCGGCCCCAAGTTCAAGGCTTTTATTCAGGGAAGCACCACGCTTACTTGGGGAAATGGCTGCATTAGCAACTACCGCACCGTTTCTGTCCCTTGCACCCAGGGGCGATGGGCACCCTGTTTTGGTCATGCCTGGATTCAGTGCCGGTGATCAGTCGACCGCGATTATCAGGGGTTACCTGGAATCACTTGGCTATGATGCCAACCCCTGGGGGCTCGGTCGTAATCTCGGCCCCATGATGCCGGACCTGTCCATTCGGCTGCGACAGACTTTCGAATCTGTTTTCAACGCAGGTGGCGGTGAGAAGGTCAGTATTGTGGGTTGGAGTCTGGGTGGTGTCTATGCGCGGCTGCTGGCCCATGTTTACCCTGATCAGGTTCGCAACGTCATCACCCTGGGAAGCCCCTACCGGGGCAGCCCTCGATCAACGCGTGTTTATCCGATTGTCAGATCCATGATGGACAGGCCGCTTGAGCAGTTACCGATTAACGATCTCCGTCGACTGGCGGGTACTCCCCTGGATGATGTCCCGACCAGTAGTATCTACAGTCGTCATGATTCGATAGTTCCATGGCAGATCGCGACTGAACCCACGGGCCCCACTTCAGAAAATATCGAAGTTTTTACCGGCCATATCGGTCTTGGTGTGAGTCCCGCGGTGCTCTTTGCCATCGCAGACCGGCTTTCGCTCGAAGAAGGGCGGTGGAGCCCGTTCCATAGAGACGGGTGGCGACGTCCTGTTTATGGCTCAGCAGAACTGGCGAGTGACTAAACAAATGGTTCGAAGAACCTGGCATTCATGTCAGCCCATGGATCTGCACCGTCTGGCGCGAAGGTACTTCCTGCATGCGCGGCGTATTGAATTACAAAAGCTGGCACGGGAACTCGGTATTTCCAGAGCGACGGCCTATCGGTGGGCGGGGAGTGCAGATCAGTTGGTTGGCGACGTTCTTGCTTCGCTAACACGCGAGACCTTTGATAGGTTGGTCGATGCATCGGAGGACAAAGAGGGTCGCGAGCGTGTCTTGTATGTTCTGAACGAGGGGATGCGTTCTGCCCATGAGTTCCCCGGTCTAAGAAGGTTCCTGCGAAGAAACCCAGAGGCAGGTTTGAAGGTTGTTGCATCTAAAGACGGTCCGGTCCAGGCAGCAACGATGAATGCTATCCGCGACCTGCTGGTTCAGGAAACGGAAGCAGGTCACCTTTCGTTACCCGTTGACTCTGCGGTAATGGCATTTGCCCTAACGCGAATTATCGAGTCGTTTCTTTACGCGGATGTGATCAGCGGGGTAGAACCAGATCTGGAGAGCGCATCCAAAATTCTGGAGCTCATGCTGTCACCATAAAGAGCGCTAGCTAGCGCTCTCGGCGACGCGAATCATTCGCTTTCCACGATTCTCACCTGCCAATAATCCAATCAAGCCGCGAGGTGCGTTCTCCAGTCCGTCTATAATGTCTTCGACTACCTTAAGTTCGCCCTGCTTCGCCCACATGGAAAGGTCATGGTAGGCATCGTTATCAAGGTCTCGGTAGTCAGAGACGATGAATCCTTCCATTCTTAGTCGTTTGGTGACCAACAACCCGGGCACACCGAATGGACCAGGACTGGGCTTGCCGTCGTACATAGAAACAGCACCACAACAGGAGATTCGACCCTTCATTTTCATCGCGAATAAAGCGGTTTGGAGTATGTCTCCACCGGTATTGTCGAAGTAAACATCAACACCGTCAGGAGCGACAGCCGCGAGCTGGTGTCGAAGGGGTGCGCTTGTGTCCTTGTAGTCGAGGCAGGCATCGAACCCGAGTTCATCCACAACCCATTGACATTTTTCTGTGCCGCCAGCGATGCCGATCACCTTCGCGCCTTTTATTCGTCCGATTTGGCCGACGATAGAGCCCACTGAACCACCTGCGGCAGACACAAGCAGTACCTCGCCCGCATGAATGCCGGGCACATTGATCAGACCGTGGTAGGCAGTTAATCCGGCGACACCGAGCAGTGACAAGCTGTGGCTACTGGGACCCTTGTGATCTGTCACAGGAGACAGCTGGTGTCCGGGTATCACCGCATACTCCTGCCAGCCGAGATCACCTGACACGATTTGCCCAACCTTGAATCGCTCGGAATTTGATTCAACAACTTCTGCGATCCCTCCGCTCGACATCACCTGCCCCGAGCTGAGTGCGCTTCGATAGGTTGCACCCTGCATCCAGGCCCTGTTGGCTGCATCCTGGGAGAGGATAAGCGTCCTGACGAGAACCTCACCCTCGCCCGGTGATGTCAGTTCTACTTCATCCTGGGTGAAATGTTCTTCGGTTAGTTTTCCCGTTGGGATTTCGGAAAGCAGAATTCGTCGATTTGTTGCCATGAGTCTTGGTCGCGTTAGTGTTGAGGACGTCTAGAGTAAACCTTTTTCCAAACCAGCGAAAATACTGGAAGCAATTAAGCTTGAGCGGGGAAAATGGTCGCCAGGACATTAGCCATGTCGTCAATGAGGTAGGGCTTGGCGAGCACCGTGACATTTGGGCTAAGCGATAGTCGAACGGTGCTGTCGGTGCCGCTGTAGCCTGTCACAACAATAATCGGAATGTCCTGGTCTATGTTGCGTATTTCTTCCATCGCTTTTTCACCGTCCATAACGGGCATCATCAGATCCAGAACAATACATCGAAATATCCCTGGATTTTTTTGGAATTCATCCAGCGCGTGTGCACCATTGTTGGCAACGGTGACCTTAAAACCCAGTGATTCGAGAATGTGTCTTCCGACCATAAGGACGTCTTCTTCATCATCGACAAGTAGCACTTCACCTGAATAGAGGCCTCGAGCCCGTGCCTGGGTTGAAAGGGTGGTGCTGTCCACCTGCAGGGCTTCTGTAGCAGGAAAATAGATCGTAAAGGCGGTGCGAGAGTTGGGCTCGCTTTCCACCAATATACCTCCGTCGTGATTGCTGACAATCCCAAGAACCGCTGACAGACCCAGGCCCCTGCCGGTGAATTTGGTCGAGTAGAAGGGGTTAAAAATGTTCTCAACAATTTCCGCCGTCATACCGACCCCCGTATCGGCGACTTCGATATAGACGTAGTTCCCGGCCGGACGCTGTTGAGCAGGCAGAAGGCTTTGGGCAACAGTTTCGCTCAGCGTTCGCACTCCCGTTGACAGTGAGATTTCCCCAACTTCTTCTTCAAGCGCTTCCGACGCATTAATGATGAGGTTCTGGAGAACTTGTCTTAGTTGAACCTGGTCCACCATGATCATTGGCAGGCCCGATGCTAAGGACTGAGTTAGGGTGGCTTTCTTCGATAGCGAGGTGCGCAGAAGTTCGCTCATCTGCCTTACTTCATCCGAAATATCTGTGACCTTCTTTACCTGCGTGTCTCTGCCCGCGTAGGCCAGTAGCTGACTGCACAATTCGGCAGCGCGAGCGGCCGATTTCATAATGCTGTCCGCGAAAGGTTTAAGGTCCCCGGAAAGTCGTCTCGACAGTAGGTCCCCGTAACCCTGTATGGGGGTCAGGTAATTGTTCAGGTCGTGTGCGATACCACCCGCCATGACGCCGAGACCTTCAAGTTTCTGGGTTTGAAGGAGGCGCACGTTGAATTTCTGTCTTTCCTCTTCTGTTTTTTTCTCGGCGCTGACATCCTGAAAGGTAACAACGACCTCGTTGATCTCGCCCGCCTGATCACGCAGGGGAAATACCACTGCTCTGATCCAAAGAGGGTCAATGTTGGCATCCCCTTTGGCATCCCCTTTGGCATCTAAGTTGTCGTCAATGTCCCCTTCAATGGTGTAGTGGAACATCGGGATATCGACAGGACCTGATGTGAAGCCGCGTTGGATATCTTCCATGACGTTATCCTGATGCAGACCCGGATCATCAAAAATACGATAGTTACTTTCAGAGAAGTTGCGATTTCTGCTCATGAGTCTGACGAAAGCAGGGTTTGCATATCGCAGGTCACCCTCCGAGTTGAACACCGCATTGGGTAGGGGGGATTGCTCGATGAGTTCTTTATAGTTGGATTCAATCGCTCTCAAAGAGCGGGCTGTGCCGCTGGCGATAGCGATGGCAAAACCCAGGCCGGATGTGAGAAGAACGATCAGGATTCCCCAGATTGATCGCTCGCGAATAGCCTCATCGACCAGCTCCAGGCGACCGGATAGATCAAACTCGAAATAGAGACCGCCCAGAGAACCGCCGTCGAATCCGATGCTGCCTATGAATTGCAGCTTATTGTCTTTCAGGCGGTACAGCGGTTCAATCTGGGTGCGAACCATCCTGACGAGGTCTGGTTCTATACCCCCCTGGGGTACCTTGTACTGATCAGTATCCAGAAGGTATTGCCCTTCAATTGTGAAGACAGCAATTCTGGATATCTCCTGCTGCAGGATAAGTGATTCAGCGTCCTTTCGAATTTGCTCGATGTCATCAAAGTACAGTGAATCTGAAATTTGCTGGCCAATGGTCGAAAACAGAACCTCGCCGTTGCGTTCGGCCTCGTCATAAGCCGATGATTTGAGTCTCTGGGCGTCCAACAAAAGAGACACAGATCCGAACACCGCAATAGTGAAGGCGAAAGTGGTCGCCAGAAAGATTGGCCCCCGCGCAGTTAAACCGAAAGAAATCCGGGACCACATCAGCGAGGGGTATCCTCAAGCTGAGTAATCATTTCCCTGATCGATTCGATCCCTTTGTGACTTTGCTCATCCAGCCTTGCGAATTCCCAATTCCAGCCATTGTTTCTTGTCATCTTCTGCCGGTCTGTATCATCAATCGCTAGCAATATTTCAATCAGCCGCTGGCAAAAAGCTACGTCCATACCCTCTCGGAATGACGCGAGTTTCCTCGGGACCGCCGGGCTTTCAGCAAGTACAACAAATTCCTTCATTACCTGGTCAGGTAGTTGGGCGTAATCCTGGCTTGATAGGGCGCCGGCGAGGACGGTTCCCTTCCGAAGCATCGAGAGTGTATTTTCCTCATCGCTCGAGTACATAAAACCGATGGTATTGACCTCCAGGTTCTCCTGGGGATTATCGACGGGTTCCAGTTTGTAGCCGTATTTTCGAAGTAGCGCGCTGGGTAGCAGGTGCCCTGATGTCGAATACTCTTCCTGCAAAGCAATGGTGGATCCACCGAGGTGTTCTAGCTCCCGGACATTGGATGAGGCGAGAGAGATGAAAACACTCTGATAGGTTCGCGCGCCGTCCACCAGTGATTCCAGAAAAATGTCTGAACCCGATGCATTAGAGACAAGAACGGATGGGTAACTGCTGTCAATAAACAGATCGACCTCTCCCTTTTGCAACAGGGTGACAAGCTCGTCGATATTGCGGGCTATTCGAATCTTGACGTTGGTTTTATCCCAGCCGAGCTCTTTTGCCAGATGATCTGCAAGTGGACGGATTTTTCGAATTCTGTTGATCGGGGTATCCGGGTCTATGTCACCAATCGTGAGCGTGGTCTCGGGCGGGGCCTGCTCGTGTAGTGTCACTTCTCCAGAGCTCTTCCAGGCCGTGTCTTTGGACGGGTTATCGCAGCCCGCGATTATGAGTACTAGCGCAAAGCATAAGCATTGGAGCGTGGTTCGGTTAATGAAACTCATGTTGTTAAGATAGCATCGTTAGTGAGACGTTTGGCCCATTCTAACAACGTCTTTGTCGTTAATAACATGATGCGCGAAGCGTTAACCTGAGTGTTGAATAGCAGAGCTGATATAGGAGTGATATGCCAACAAGTTTGATTGTTAGTTTTATAGGAGACGATCGTCCCGGGATTGTTCAGGCGGTAGCGGACGTGGTTGCCAGACATGGTGGAAGCTGGCAGGAAAGCCGCATGTCAGGGCTTGGTGGCTACTTTTCCGGAACCGCAAGTATTCTCATCGATGCGGAGAAACTTGAAGCCCTGGACCGAAGCCTTAAAACATTAGAGGGGCTGACCTTTGTCCTTCGGCCGCTGAGGGAGGAGCGGTCAGATAAGACGACGCAAATGATGAAGCTGGATATTGTCGGGCCAGACCGCCCTGGAATACTCCAGGATGTCATGAATCAACTTGTCAGCTACGGCATCAATGTCGTTGAGATGGAAACCGAAGTGAGCCCGGCGTCAATGAGTGGAGAGCTGAACTTTATCGCTGACGCGCTCGTTGAGGTACCGAGCGATGTCGATATTGAAAATCTGGACAAGCAGCTTGGCGACGTTGCCGGAAAACTTGGGTTGGATATTCTGCTTGAGGAATATGCAGGGGAGTAGCTAGAAAACCGCTATTGGCTGCAGAAGAGTATCGTCAGTCCCGCAACGATGGATTCCCAATGCGCCGGTGGTTGTTGCTGGCTGAATAGTGCGATTGAAGGCGGCTACCGCGTCGTGCCTGGACCTGTATTTATTGAGTTACCGTCAAAGAATGCGCAGACTGAGGCACAAAGAAGACCCGGCCTGAGAAGTGGCATTCACATCACCTATCTAAAGCAGGTCGCCTATTAGTTCTGCCGATGGCGAAAATTTTCACCGATAATCCTCCTGATCAATAGATTCAAGGCCTACAGCTTATAACAGTCAGCCCTGCTTGTTTCAGCCTGTGTGTGTACTTAACACTTGCTGAGAAAGTTGATGTTCTTTATTGACGCTGATCCGGTCTGGCTATAAGTTGCGCCCAGCATTTAGGCCGGAAATGCCGGTCCTGATGCTAATTGTGGGGCGTTCTGCAAGGGACGACAATATTAAAAAGAGGGGAAATTAATGAATCATTACAAAAAGAATGGGCCGCGCTGGCTCATTTTCTGTTGGATGACATTCTTTGGTTTAGGGTCGCAAGTAGCCCTGGCTGAAGATCAAATGATTGAAGAAGTCGTCGTAACCGGCTCTTACATCAAGAAGAAAAGCCAGTTAGACAGTGCATCGCCAATTACCAACATTGGTCAGGCTGAGATGGATAATGCGGGTATTTTTACCAGTCAGGAACTGTTTCGCTGGTTACCGAGTAACACTGGCTCAGAAAACCAGGCAGATGCATTAACCCAGGGCGGTACTCCCGGTACTGCGAACGTAAACCTTCGGGGTCTTGGGCTTGGGTCTACGCTTATACTGCTGAATAATCGTCGTCAGACGATCTCCAGTGCGGTCGCGAACCGTGGTGAAACATTCGTCGACTTGAATTCTTTGGTACCGATGATCATGGTAGAAAACATCGAGATTCTTAAGGACGGTGCTGCAGCTATTTACGGATCTGATGCTGTCGCGGGTGTTGTTAACTACAAGACTCGAGACAACTTTGACGGCTTCGAAATTCGAATGAACTACACCCAGGCAAACAACTCAGAGAGCGATGATCATAATGATCAGGAGATTTCTATGTTGTTCGGGTCCCAGAGCGACGACACCAGCATAGTCGTAGGCGCTAAGTATTTTGAGCGCACAGGTCTAACGGTAGGAGAAAGAGATCTGGATACCAAAACGGTTTCTTCCTTTGGTCAACCGGGCTCGTTCTTGCCGCTAGGGCCATCTCCGCTGATCCCTGACGCTGTTGTAGGTGGTTGGAATGCCGATCCGAACTGTGCGGCCGCGACCGGTTCGTTTGTTGGTCCCGGCGGCGCCGGTGGACAGACCTTTTGCTACTTCGATTTTGGTCCCAGCTTTAACCTGGTTCCGGATGAGAAGCGAATCCAGACCTATGCCGTCATCGAGCATAGTGTTAGTGATCGATTGAATATTCGAAGTGAAATCGGTTTCGCCAGGAATGAGATTTCGGGCGGCTATTCACCATCCTATCCTAACCTTAACTTTCCGCGGATCCCGGCTTCGCACCCGGGTAACCCCTTTGGTGTGGTAGGTGTTGCACGTTATCGTGCCCTGGGCGATGGACTTGGCGAAGCGGGTGAGGGCCGGGTAGTGAACTCAGCCGACCATGAAACATTTCGCTTTGTGTTGAACCTTAGCGGTGCGATCACAGATTCCTGGGACTATGACCTCGCATATAGCTGGTCAGAAAACAAGCTGAATACAACAGCTGGCGACCAGTCTGGTTCAAGAATGGATTTGGCGTTGGCAGGGTTTGGCGGCGATAAGTGTAGTGCGCTTTCCGGGACTGCAGGTGTCGGTGATTGTCTGTACTACAACCCCTTTGGCACTGCGCTGGGTGCGCAGCCTGGGGATGCAACCTACAATACACCCGAAGTGCTTAGCTTCATTAACTCTGTGAACCCAACATACACGACCAGTGACCTGTCTGTTATCGACTTTGTCGTCTCAGGGGAACTGTTCGATATGTCAGCGGGCACGGTAAGTCTTGCGGTTGGCTATCAGTATCGCGAAGAGACCCGTGATTCCAGAACATCTGATGATGCTAATCGCGAAGACCTTGTCTTCCTGATTGGTAACAAGAGCCAGAAGGCCGATCGTGACGTGAATGCTTTCTTTGCTGAATTGTATGTGCCTCTTATCGACAACAACGAGATAGGTACCTTAGAAGCTCAGTTGGCCGTTCGATACGAAGACTACTCCACGGACTACGACTCTACCGATCCCAAGATTGGTCTGTTGTGGCGTTCGCCGTCAGAAACCTGGTCAGCCCGTGCAACCTTTGGTTCTTCGTTCCGCGCACCAACGCTGTTCCAGCAATTCATTCAGGCAACATCATTGAATGCGACCTTCGATCCTCTCACCGGTTCTCTTGTGTTCCTGGGCCAGACTGCTTCTCCAAATGCAGACCTGGAGCCTGAAGAAGCTGATACCTACACGATGGGTGTTACCTGGCGGGCAACTGACAACTTGACGATGAGCCTGGATTACTGGAACGTTTCTTACGAAAATCGTCTGTCATCGCAAAATGGTCAGACCCTTATCGTAGCAGAGTCAACGGCCCTGTTAGGAGCCGGTTGTACAGGTGGTACTCTTAATACAGAGCCCTGTGCATCGCTGCGTAACGAACAAATTGTTCGCGACCCGCTAACGGGTACGCCGCTTCGAATCTTTGTTGATCGTTTTAATGCTGCTGAAGCAGAGACTGACGGTGTTGATTTAGAAGTGAGCTACTCAATGGATACTGACTTCGGCACCTTTGGTGTAAGTAATCAGAGCACCTTCATTAACAGCTACGATTTGAAAGCAATAAAAGGTGGCCCGACAATTGAAGGCGCAGGTCAGCGAAATGAAAGCAACACGCTGGCGAACCCCATTCCAGAACTGCGTTCTAATACTAACTTCTCGTGGTATCAGAACAGCCATTCGGTCAATCTGGTTGCTCGTTACATCGATGAGTACGAGGAAGATGCTGGTACGACTGTAGATGATTGGTGGGTCTTTGATGCTCAGTATAACTTCAACTTCAGCGTTATGGATGACGACGATGCGACAATTACGTTAGGTGCACTAAACATAACGGATGAGGAACCACCTTCAGTTGCAGGCGGTGACAATGAGTTCGGTTATGACACTAAAACCCATGATGCTCGTGGACGTATGTTGTATGCCAGGTTTATCTACACGCTCTAGGTCTAGCGTGTAGTTTTGCCTTTAGAACCCGCCTGGTAACAGGCGGGTTTTTTTTTACCCGCTCGCTTCACTGCAAAGGTCCTGCAATTTTCTGCAGGTCATTGAATACATCGAGAGATCCTGGTCGGCGCTGCTGAATGCTTCATTGATCACATTGTGCCAATCGATGGTGAAGTCAGGATGATTTTCCAACCAGGCGGCGACGTTGCCAGCTTCTGTTGTGATCGCGAGTCCGGCTAACGTACCCTGAATCATCTTTATGTTGTCGACCAGCGCGTTTCTTTCCATGGACTGCCAATGACTGGCGGTCGGTAGTTCGTATATTTCCTGAACAAGAGAGTCGATGGACAGGGCCTGGGAAAGCTCCACAAAGTCCATCGCCACATCCATGGGGGG
>JABBBA010000318.1:0-1176 GCA_018607685.1 K189A clade bacterium
GCACTGCGCTGGGCCAGGATAGCTTCCCCAATCGCCAGTAGTGCCTCATTTTTTGTTTCGGTAGATGCACGACAAATTTGCACAGATGCTTTCCGCGCTTCGACACCCACAGTGCGCATGTAATCTGACAGACCCATTACTTAGAATTCTCGAGAAAACGCGCATTATACCCTGCTTCTCTCATGATAGTGCCACCCACTTTTTTTGACCGGCGAACCGCTGGAACCAGTCCGGTTGCAGTTTGGGGAAAGTCGTTACCCGGCTCACAGGGTCACTGGCAATGGATCTTACGAAGACTTACTCAGGGGTTCGCTGGATTTCTGGATTCGTTCGACCAATTTGTCCAGTTCGCCCAGTCTCACCAGTGGATCTTTCATTTCAAGCATTCGCTGCTTGAAATGGTTAGGGCAGGGCAACAGCTCCGTGAGTCTTGCACCCACCTCAACCGCTTTGCCAAGATCACAATCCAGCCGAAGCCTTTGAACGGCATCATGGGCCATCAATGACTCGAGTAACCCTGAAAGGTGTTCCCTTTCTTCAGGAACGGCAACTTCCGCTTCAACGGCCAGAAACTCCACATTTGCCATCATCAACCGATCAGGTTGTTCGTACTGGTCACGTATAACAAACTTTGATTCACCTTCAACCACAATGCTAAGCATACCGTTTGAGGACTGATCAAAATCAACGATCAAACAGTAGGTGCCACAATGGGATACTTCCGGGAGCTGCTCATCAGGACCAGCAAGGTTCTGGTCACCATCGGTGATCATGACAATGCCGAAACCAGACTGTTCGCGAAGGCACCGCTTAACCATATCAAGATAACGCGCTTCAAAGACCTGTAACGGCAACTTGCCGCCGGGAAACAGCACCAGCGGCAAGGGAAATAGAGGGATTTCTTTCATCGGCATATTCTACCTGATAAGCACTTAATCGATAGTGTCTTTAAACTGTGTTCTTTAAACTGCATGTTCGAATAACGTCACAGGTTTCACATTGGATCTAGTACATGCCTTCGCTCTAGCCCTTATACAGGGGGTAACCGAGTTTTTACCGATCTCCAGTTCCGCCCACCTGATCCTTCCTGGCAAGTTGCTAGGTTGGCCGGACCAGGGACTTGCTTTTGATACAGCGGTTCATCTGGGATCTCTGGTAGCCGTCGTCATCTACTTC
>JABBBA010000318.1:1186-6370 GCA_018607685.1 K189A clade bacterium
CGTCAAGAGCTCATGCGCCTGGCCAAAGCTGTCCTGTTACATATTCAGCGTCGGCAGCCCAGTCCTGATAGTTATTTTGCCTTCAACCTTATGCTCGCCAGCCTGCCGATCATCCCCGCCGGCTATTTTCTGAGGTTTGTGATCGAGGCGGAATTTCGAGGAGTTGAAGTGATAGCGTTCACCACTATTTTTTTTGGTATCGCCCTGTGGCTTGCGGATTACATGAGGAGCGAGACAGCAAAACCCTTAACCCCGGCTCGCTCAATCGCCATTGGTTTGGCGCAGTGCCTAGCATTGATTCCCGGCACATCACGAAGTGGAGTCACTATTACGATGGCACTATTGCTGGGTCAGTCCCGTGAACATGCGGCCAGAATCTCGTTCCTGATCGCCATTCCAGCCATCGCCGGTGCCGCTTTGATAAAGCTCTGGGATCTGTTTCACACAGCCATCACACCGGAGTGGTTTACGCTTGGCCTCGCCACGGTCGTTGCGGGAGGCTCTGCGTACTGTTGTATCGTGATCCTGCTGAACATCGTAAACAGAATGGGATACCTGCCATTCGTCATCTACAGGCTGGGCCTGGGCGGTTTACTCGTCTGGATGATTTACTAAGGTGTCCTGCCCCTAGAAGGGAATGTCATCGTCGAAATCATCAGAGGGTGGTGGTCCGAAGTCATCCGCAGGCGACGAACTTCCGGTGCCACCCTGATTGCTGCCCTGACCGCCACCTGATCCTCCCGAATAAGATCCGCCGCCACCGCCGCCACCCATGTCCCCACGGCTGTCCAGCATCTGCATCTCGCTGGCGACAACCTCTGTGGTGTAATGTTTCTGGCCGTCTTTCTCCCAGTCACGGGTTCTAAGTTCACCCTCGATGTAGATCTTGGATCCCTTTTTAAGGTACTCGCCGGCGATTTCCGCAAGCCTGTTAAAGAAGACGATACGATGCCATTCCGTACGCTCTTTCTGCTCACCGGAGTCCTTGTCTTTCCATCCCTTTGAGGTCGCAATAGAAACATTCGTGACGGCCCCACCACTCGGCATATACCGCGTTTCAGGATCTCTTCCGAGGTTTCCGACCAGGATTACCTTATTTATTCCGCGAGCCATCTCGTTCTCCTCTTCCTCTCAGGTTGTAACCAACCAACTGTATTTTAATGTGCCATCAGGTCTCTGATGATAAATACCTGCGCCTAATACCGGTACTTGATTCCGGGGGGCTCGACACCACCAATGGATAATAACTCTTCTAAGGCTCTTTGGCACAATTCTGGAACAGATAAGTCGACTCAAACCGTAAAATAGACGGGCTGACAGAAGACAGAAATTGACGAACTATTTTGCTTGATGTGCCGCAAACTTATAACATCACTGCCCGGCCCGATACCGGCTGGCTTTCAGACTGAGATTCACCATTCATCCAAATTTCCAACCGGTCATTGACTGAAAGGATCACCGGGTGGCATATCTCACTGACAGAAGAATTCACTGAAATCGCACATTGATTTCATCGATTACCCAAGCCGAGGTTAGCTCTTTGATCACCTTACAAGGTACCCCTTCCTGATGGATACGATTTCAATCCATGGTGCCAAGACACACAACCTGAAAAATATCAGCCTTGATATCCCGAGGGACAAACTGGTTATTGTCACCGGTCTATCCGGTTCCGGTAAATCATCACTGGCCTTCGATACGCTCTACGCTGAAGGTCAACGGCGATATGTCGAATCCCTGTCGGCTTACGCCAGGCAATTTCTATCCCTGATGGAAAAGCCCGACATCGAGTACATTGAAGGCCTGTCGCCCGCTATCTCCATCGAACAGAAGTCAACGAGCCACAACCCGCGCTCAACCGTGGGTACGATCACAGAAATCTACGACTACCTCAGATTGCTGTTCGCAAGAGTCGGCGAACCTCACTGTCCAACCCATGGCGTGAAGTTACAATCCCAGTCAATCAGCCAAATGGTTGACCAGGTAATGGCTTTGCCAGAAGACACGCGCGTCAATCTGCTCGCGCCGATTATTCGTGAACGCAAAGGCGAACACCTGCATGTATTCAAACAACTCGCGTCACAGGGTTTCGTGCGAGCTCGTATTAACGGCATCATTACTGATCTTGATGACACACCCGATCTGGACAAAAACAAAAAGCACACCATCGAGGTGGTCGTCGACCGGTTCCGAATTCGCCCGGACCTGATAACGCGTCTCGCGGACTCGTTTGAAACGGCCGTACAGGCTGCAGATGGTATCGCCGCAATCAGTTTCACGGACGATAAAACAGAGGACCTGCTGTTTTCATCGCGATTTGCATGCCCACAGTGTGGCCATTCGATTCAGGAGCTTGAACCACGCTTCTTCTCTTTCAACAATCCAGCCGGCGCGTGCCAGGGCTGTGACGGGCTGGGACTCAAGCAGTATTTTGATCCTGACTCAGTAGTCCAGGACCCGGAACTGTCTCTGGCGGAGGGCGCGGTTCACGGCTGGGACAGAAGAAATATCTATTATTTTCAGATGCTTGGGTCGATATCCGAGCACTATGGCTTCAGCCTGGCGACACCGTTCAAGGAACTATCAGATAAGCATCAGGAGATTGTTCTTCGTGGAAGTGGCGATGAAGAGATCCAGTTTCGCTACGTCAACGATCGCGGGGACGAATATACGCGGGGTCACGCCTTCGAGGGGATCATTCCCAATATGGAGCGCCGCTATCGTGAAACCGATTCCCAGATGGTCAGGGAGAATCTTTCCAAGTTTCTCAGCACGCAGAACTGCCCTGAATGCGAGGGCGCGCGATTAAATGCAGATGCCCGCTCTGTAACGATCAACAGGAAATCTCTCACTGATATTACTTCACAATCAGTTAACGACGCCTTTGATTATTTCAGCGGGCTGGAACTCCAGGGTCAACGCGCGCAGATCGCTGAAAAAATTCTGAAAGAGATCCAGGCCAGGCTCGGTTTCCTTATCGATGTTGGCCTCGACTACCTGACGCTGTCACGGAGCGCGGATACGCTATCCGGCGGCGAAGCTCAGAGAATCAGACTGGCAAGCCAGATCGGCGCGGGACTCGTTGGCGTCATGTACATCCTTGACGAACCTTCAATCGGCCTGCACCAGAGAGACAATCAGCGACTTCTAGGTACGCTGACCCGACTTCGAGATCTGGGCAATACGGTCATTATTGTTGAACATGACGAAGATGCCATCCGCCACGCGGATTTTGTCATCGACATCGGCCCGGGTGCCGGTGTCCATGGCGGTGAGGTTGTCGCAAGCGGCACGCTGGACGATATTCTGAATGAAGAACGATCCATTACAGGACAGTTTCTTAGTGGCAAACGAAAAATCGAAGTGCCCAGGGAACGCCACCTCTTTAATCCGGATGCTGTGCTAACGCTGCGCTCGGCGGCCGGTAACAACCTGAAGAATGTAGACCTTGAGATTCCTATCGGGCTGATGACCTGTGTCACCGGGGTGTCAGGCTCGGGTAAATCCACTTTGATTAACCAGACCCTGTACCCGCTTGCTGCCAGGGAACTTAACGGCGCCACCAATCCACAGGTTGCACCCTATGACGAAATAATCGGCATGGACCAACTGGACAAGGTCGTGGACATTGATCAGAGCCCGATCGGTCGGACACCTCGATCGAACCCCGCGACCTACACACAGATTTTCACGCCCATCAGGGAACTCTTTGCCGCGACACAGGAAGCGCGATCCAGGGGGTATAAACCAGGAAGATTCAGTTTCAACGTGAAAGGCGGCAGATGTGAGGCATGTCAGGGCGATGGGTTGATCAAGGTTGAAATGCATTTCCTCCCCGATGTCTACGTCACCTGCGATGAATGTAAGGCCAAGCGATATAACCGCGAGACCCTGGAGATCCTCTACAAGGGAAAGAACATTCACGAAGTTCTTGAGCTAACGGTTGAAGATGCACACTCATTTCTTGGTGCTGTCCCTATGATCGCGCGACGCCTACAGACACTACTGGACGTGGGCCTCGGTTACATCAAGCTGGGACAAAGTGCGACGACACTTTCCGGGGGCGAAGCACAGAGAGTGAAGCTTGCCCGTGAACTCTCCAAAAGAGATACCGGCAAAACCCTGTATATCCTGGATGAACCAACAACGGGTTTGCACTTCCATGATATCGAGCAGTTACTGGAAGTCATTCACCGGCTCAGGGACCATGGGAATACGATCGTTGTGATTGAACACAACCTGGACGTTATCAAAACCGCAGACTGGATTGTTGATCTTGGTCCTGAAGGTGGTTCCGGTGGTGGTGAAATCATTGCGACCGGAACGCCGGAAGAAGTTGCCCGGATGGAACATTCGTTTACCGGGCAGTTCCTGAAACACTCCCTGGAATAGCCAGGGAATCCCTGGCCAAGCGCTTTACTGGCTATAGGCTTTTTGTACAGCTTCTGTCGCAACACCCTTGTTGATGTGCGCGTTATAACCGGACAACACACTTTCCAGCGCATTAACGCAGAAGAGAACATTCCTGGGATTACTCGCGTAACCCATCAAGCCAATACGCCATACTTTTCCAGCAAGCACGCCCAGACCAGCACCTATCTCAAGGTTATATTGGTTGAGCAGCTGTTTACGAACAGAAGCTTCGTCCACCCCATCCGGGATAGTGACCGTATTGAGTTGCGGTAACCTGAAATCCTCCGCCACAATAAACTCAAGACCCAGAGCTTCGAGCCCTGCCCTTAGTGCGAGATGATTGTCCTGGTGCCGTTTCCAGGAATTCTCCAGGCCCTCTTCTTCAAGAATCACCAGAGCCTCATGTAGTCCGTAGAGTGCATTTACGGGCGCAGTATGATGGTAAGCACGGGTCTGGCCTTCACCCCAGTAGCCCATTACCAGATTTAGATCCAGGAACCAGGAACTCACCGGCGTCTTGCGCGACTTCACTCTGGCGACTGCTGCTTCACTCAAACTGATTGGAGACAGGCCCGGTACGCAGGAAAGACACTTCTGGGTACCGCTATATGCCGCATCAGCGCCCCATTCATCAAGTTTCACTTCAATGCCCCCCAGCGAAGTCACACAATCGACAATCGTCAGGCAATCGAACTCAGCCGCGATGGCGCAAAGTGCTTTAGCATCAGACCTGACACCGGTGGACGTTTCTGCATGTACGAAGGCTACAAG
>JABBBA010000318.1:6380-11374 GCA_018607685.1 K189A clade bacterium
GTCTAACGTTATCTGCCATTCGAGTGCCGAACACACCGTTTACACAAACAACAACCTTGTCACCAGGCTCCATCAGGTTTACAAAACAAGTCTCCATCCCCGCCGATCCAGGTGCTGAGACCGGTATGGTCAATTCATTTTTCGTCTGGAAAGCAAACTGCAGCAGCGATTTAATCTCGTCCATCAGCCGAATGAACTCGGGGTCCAGGTGGCCAATGGTTGGCCTTGCCAATGCACTCAGGATTCTTGGGTTTACATCCGAAGGACCAGGTCCCATCAGGGTTCGGGGGGTAGGATTAAATGAACTGACCACTGTAATGATTCCTTATTGTGTTATTTAGTTTACAAACAACGGGCTACAAACAACTTGGGGCTACAAACAACAAAGCCGGGCATAGCCCGGCTTTGAGATTTCTCCACTTCGGTCGAAATGACAGGCCGAAGCACTGACTATAGGCAAAGGCTATCTAGTCTTCATCACTCGCTTCGACGTCATCATCGAAATCGTCGTCATTATCGGGAAGTGGTCTGTCCACCAGTTCTACATACGCCATTGGCGCTGCATCACCTGCCCTGAAACCGCACTTGAGGATTCTGGTATAACCACCTGGGCGCTCCTGGTATCTGGGTCCAATCTCAGAAAACAGCTTACCCACAGCGGCCTTGTCTCTCATTCGCGAGAAAGCCAGACGCCTGTTGGCAACTGAATCGCTTTTTGCCAATGTGATCAGCGGCTCTGCTACTCGCTTGAGTTCTTTAGCCTTGGGCACTGTGGTCTTAATGACCTCATGCTCAATCAAAGAGCAAGCCATGTTGCGAAACATCGCTTTTCGATGCGAGCTGTTTCGATTTAACTGTCTACCACTTTTTCTATGGCGCATTTTCGTATCCCTAAAATCTGGTAAATCTGGGGCCGTGAATCTAACACCGGCACCATTTCATTCTCTGATTGGAAGCGTTTAACCCAGAGTTCTTTAACCTAAAACCCGATCGTCGCCGCGAAGGCTAGATGGCGGCCAGTTCTCCAGGCGCATGCCCAGTGACAAACCACGTGACGCCAAAACATCCTTGATTTCAGTCAGGGATTTCTTACCGAGGTTCGGTGTTTTCAGCAGCTCAACTTCTGTTCTTCGGATTAGATCACCAATGTAATAAATATTCTCTGCCTTCAGGCAGTTGGCTGAACGAACTGTCAGTTCCAGATCGTCAACCGGCCGAAGCAGAATTGGATCAATTTCGTCTTCTTCTTCAACAGCTTCTGGTTCGTTTTCACTTTCCAAATCAACAAAGACTGAAACCTGCTGCTGCAGAATAGTGGCGGCTCTTCGAATAGCTTCTTCCGGATCAATAGTACCGTTGGTTTCCAGCTCAATAATCAGCTTGTCAAGGTCAGTACGCTGCTCAACACGAGCACTATCGACCTTGTAAGAGACTCGCTGAACCGGGCTGTAAGATGCATCCAGCAGCAAGGAACCAATAACGCGGCTTTCTTCTTCGTCAGCTATTCGGACATCTGCTGGCTCGTAACCTCGTCCTCGACCTACCTGGGCACGGAGCTTCAGGTGACCATTTTCATTCAGGTTAGCAATGACGTGATCAGGGTTTGCAATCTCAATGTCGTGCCCAACTTGAAAATCAGCGGCAGTCACGACGCCCGGGCCCTTTTTATCCAGTGTGATTTCAGCGTCATCAGTGGAATTCAATTTCACTGCGACACCTTTGAGGTTCAGCAGGATCTCAATAACGTCTTCCTGGACACCTTCCAAGGTGCTGTATTCATGCAGCACGCCGTCAATTTCTGTTTCAATAATCGCACAACCGGGCATGGAGGAAAGCAGAATGCGACGCAGTGCGTTACCCAGAGTATGACCAAAACCACGCTCAAGTGGCTCAAGCACAACACTGGCGCGCGTAATCGATTGCTGTTCGACCTGTATGTGCTTCGGTGTCAAAAATTCTAATGAAGAATGTTGCATATTCTCACCTATAAGATGAATAACTGTTCAAAACCTGCCGGGTTTACTTGGAGTAAAGCTCAACAATAAGATTTTCGTTAATTTCCTGCGGTAACTCATCTCGCTCTGGAGCGGCCTTAAACACGCCTTCCATTTTCTCTGGATTAACCTCTACCCAGGGAACAGGAGAACGGTTCACTGAAAGTGTCAGCGCACCCTGAATTCGAAGCTGGTTACGTGATTTTTCACGAATCGCAACTACATCACCGGCTTCTACCTGGTATGACGGAACATTGACGACATTTCCATTAACCACGATAGACTTGTGTGACACAAGCTGACGTGACTCGGCTCGAGTAGAACCGAAACCCATGCGATATACGACATTATCAAGTCGACGCTCGAGGATCCGAAGCAGGTTCATACCTGTAGCACCCTTTTGACGGTCCGCCTTCTTGTAATAATTACGGAACTGCTTTTCCAGCACGCCGTAAATACGACGAACTTTTTGTTTCTCGCGTAACTGCACAGCGTAGTCAGACAGTCTTGTTCGACGCTGACCATGCTGGCCAGGAACACTGTCCGCACGGCATTTAGATTCAAGAGGACGAACACCACTTTTAAGAAAAAGATCCGTTCCTTCTCGTCTTGATAATTTTAACTTGGGTCCGAGATATCGGGCCATTGTTACTCTCCTCGGTTAAACCCTTCGTTTCTTGGGGGGTCTACAGCCATTATGTGGAATCGGGGTCACATCAGTGATGTTAGTAATTCTGAAACCCGCACCATTCAATGCTCTGACGGCCGCTTCACGCCCAGGACCAGGTCCTTTGACAAACACTTCCAGATTCTGCAATCCATATTCCAGTGCTGCGGTGCCGGCTCTTTCTGCCGCAACCTGTGCAGCAAAAGGCGTACTCTTTCGAGCGCCACGGAAACCTGAACCACCGGCAGTTGCCCATGACAGAGCACCGCCCTGTCGATCAGTGATCATGATGATGGTGTTATTAAAGGACGCATGAATGTGCGCTAACCCATCAACTACCTGGCGTTTGCCTTTCCGACGTGTTGGTGCGGCCGGTGCAGCAGATGCCTCAGGAGCCGGAGCTTCCTCTGGTGTAGTTGTTTCTACTTCAGACATATTCTATTTCCCGATTTATCGCTTATTTGCGAACAGGACGCTTAGGCCCTTTTCTGGTTCGTGCGTTTGTCTTGGTTCGCTGACCCCGCAGTGGCAGGCCTCGACGATGACGAATACCTCTATAGCATCCAAGATCGAGCAAACGCTTAATGTTCAACTGAGTCGCTCGGCGCAGATCGCCTTCCACTGGAAGTTTGGCAACTTCAGACCGAAGCTTGTCTAACTCTTCTTCTGATAGATCCTGAACTTTTGTATCCTGGCTTACACCGGTCGCGTCGCAAAGTTGCTTAGCGGTAGTGCGCCCAATCCCGAAAATGTAAGTCAGGGAAATTACTGCATGTTTGTGATCAGGGATGTTGATCCCGGCTAATCGAGCCATTCGACTTGCTCTCCTTTATCCTTGTCGCTGTTTATGACGTGGTTCAGAACAGATTACTCGCACTGCACCTTTACGTCGGATAACGCGACAGTTCCTGCACATCTTTTTTACTGAAGCTCTGACTTTCATGTTCGTTTCCTAGGCCCCTGCTAAAAGCTATCGTCTGCCAAAATTTTGCAAATTGGACTTCTTCATCAGAGATTCATACTGATGTGACATCAAGTGCGTCTGCACCTGAGACATGAAATCCATTGCCACTACCACCACGATCAACAGGGCTGTTCCGCCCAGCTGGAAAGTGATGTTGAACTGCAAAATCAATGCCTGTGGTAACAGACAAACTGCAGTCATATAAAACGCCCCAACAAGTGTGAGACGCGTCAATATTGTATCTATGTGTTTTGCTGTCTGGTCACCTGGTCTAAATCCCGGAATAAACGCACCGGATTTTTTCAGGTTGTCTGCCACTTCCTTCGGATTAAACATGATCGCCGTGTACCAGAAGCAGAAAAAGATAATCCCTAACGAGAACAGAATAATGTTCAGCGGTTGTCCCGGCGCAATCATCAGACTCATGTCCTGCAACCATTCCATGCCAGGCGACTGACCAAACCACTGGCCGATTGATGCCGGGAAGAGCAGCAAACTACTGGCAAAAATTGCCGGGATAACACCCGCCATGTTTACCTTGAGCGGTAGATGGCTACTCTGGGCGGCATATTGCTGCCGGCCCTGCTGACGTCTTGCATAGTTGACCGTGATACGTCTCTGGCCGCGTTCTACAAAAACCACGCCTGCGACAATCATCATGGCCAGTGCTGCGATACCCAGCAAGGCGATAATCGAAATCTCTCCCTGGCGAGCCTGTTCAAAAGACTGGCCAATTGCACTTGGGAACCCGGAAACGATACCCGCAAAAATAAGTATGGAAATTCCATTTCCTATCCCACGTTCCGTTACCTGTTCACCCAACCACATCATAAACATGGCGCCGGTTACCAACGTTGTAATAGCAACAAAATGGAACGCAAAGTCAGGCGCATAGGCCAGGCCCTGTGAAGCCAGACCGTTACTCATCGCAAAGCCCTGAATTGTTGCCAAAAGCAGCGTCCCGTAGCGTGTGTACTGGGCAATCTTACGTCGACCTGCTTCACCTTCCTTGCGGAGTTGCTGCAACGATGGCGTGGTCGCAACAATCAGGTTCGAAATAATGGAAGCCGAGATATAAGGCATGATTCCCAACGCGAGGATACTCATACGCTCAATAGCGCCACCGGAAAACATGTTAACCAGGTCAAGAATGCCGCCCTGATTTGAATTAAAGAGTGACGCCAACCTGTCCGGATTAATACCTGGCAGCGGAATATGGCTGCCGACTCGATAAACAACAATCGCAAGCAGCACAAAGCGCAGACGTGCCCATAATTCGGACAATCCTCCTCCGGACACCATGGCCCTTGCTTTATCTTGTGCTACTGAGCTATTCATCGGCTATTTACAATTACTCTTCTATGGAACC
>JABBBA010000318.1:11384-15667 GCA_018607685.1 K189A clade bacterium
GACTTCGCTCGGGATCTAAGAATTTTTAGAAAATTCTAAGACTCTTCTATGGAACCGCCAGCGGCTTCAATTGCTGCCCTGGCTCCTTTAGTTGCTTTGATGCCTTTCAACGTGACTGCTTTCTCTATCTTTCCTGACAGGATCACCTTCGCGCGCTTCATCGTGCCCTTAAGCAGATCAGCGTCAATCAACGCCTGCATATCAACCACGTCCGCTTCAACCGATCCGATTTCTGACAATGTCACTTCTGCTGTAATTCGCGCCTTGGCGGAATTGAAACCAAACTTAGGTAAGCGCATCTGTAGTGGCTGCTGCCCGCCTTCAAAACCCGGCCGGATTCCACCACCGGATCGAGACTTCTGACCCTTATGTCCACGACCACAGGTCTTACCAAGACCACTGCCCATACCACGACCAACGCGCTTACTTGGCGAGCGACTGCCGATTCCTGGCTTTAAAGTATTTAGTTGCATGTCGTAAGCTCCCGCTACTCTTCTACATTCAGCATGTAAGACACTTTATTGATCATGCCTCGCACTGATGGTGTATCTTCAACTTGGACGGTATGTCTGACTCTTCGTAATCCCAGTCCAGCAACACAGGCCTTGTGCGATTTAAGTCTACCAATCGTGCTTTTGGTCAAAGTGACCGTGATTTTTTTATCAGCCATTGTTCTATAAACCTATGTTCTATTAACCAGTGTTCTATAAACCAGCGTTCTTAACTCGTGACGTCTTCAACGGATTTGCCGCGTTTCTCTGCGACGCTTTCCGGGGAGCGCATTTCCTGTAGGCCTTTGAACGTCGCTTGCAATACGTTCACCGGATTCGTGGAACCATAGGACTTGGCAAGAACGTTATGAACCCCTGCCACTTCCAACACAGCTCGCATTGTTTTACCCGCAATAATGCCAGTACCTTCAGAAGCCGGCTGCATGAATATCTTGGATGCACCGTGCCTGGCATTAATCGGGTACTGGATAGTTGAGCCATTGAGGTCAACTTGAATCATGTTACGACGAGCGGCTTCCATAGCTTTCTGGATAGCGAGAGGCACTTCACGCGCCTTACCGCGACCATAGCCAACACGGCCATTGCCATCACCCACAACAGTTAACGCAGTAAAACCAAAGATTCTTCCGCCTTTAACCACCTTGGCAACCCGGTTCACCTGAACCAGCTTTTCCTGGATGCCTTCTTCGTTATCATGATCGTTGTAAGCCATTTCCTATCCCTTATTGAGTTCTGCTAAGCGTATTGTCGCGCCTAGAACTGCAAACCACCTTCGCGCGCTGCATCAGCCAACGCTTTAATTCTGCCGTGATACTGATATCCGGATCGGTCAAAAGCGACCTTCTCTAGCCCAAGCGCTGATGCTTTCTCTGCAATCAGCTTGCCGACTTTCGCAGCATCTTCTGAGTTACCCTTATTGTCAGCGCGTACCGCCGCGTCAAGTGACGATGCTGAAGCCTGAACCGTATCTCCTGCAGCAGAAATGATCTGTGCGTAGATATGTCTGGGAGTTCGAAATACGCACAAACGAGGTACTTCCATTTCCCTGATATGCAGTCGGGTTCTCTTTGCTCGCCTCAACCTGGATACTTTTTTCTTACTCATCTTTGTTCTCGCTAAATTCTCTTTGTTTTCCCCGATACCGTCTTTCGTCCGGGGAGAGATCCCTCGGCTACGCTCGGGATGATGAACTCTTCGAGTTCATCACTTCTTCTTGGCTTCCTTACGCTTCACATACTCATCTGCATAACGAACACCTTTGCCTTTATATGGCTCTGGTGGCCTGAACGCTCTGATTTCTGCTGACACCTGACCAACTAACTGCTTATCAATACCCTTTACGATTACCTGGGTCTGCGATGGTGTCTCAATATCAATCCCTTCGGGCACTTCATAGACAACCGGGTGTGAAAAGCCTAATGACAGATTCAATTTCTTACCCTGTGCCTGTGCACGGTAACCAACGCCTTGAAGCTCAAGTTCCTTTTGGAACCCATTGCTGACGCCCATCACCATGTTGTTAACAAGCGAACGAAATGTCCCGGCCAATGCTACTGACTTCTTGGAACCTTCAACCGCCTTTAGTTGCAATCGGTCTTCTTCCTGGCTAATCACAACCAAGTCGTGCAGGGTCATGGAAAGGTTTCCTTTGGAACCCTTAACGCTGACGTCCTGTCCGCTCAGTGTGATTTCAACACCCTTCGGAATGGATACCGGATTGTTAGCAATTCGTGACATACGTAATACCTTCTATTCAGTTCTGCGTTAGAACACAGAACAAATAAGTTCTCCACCAAGACCCTGTGAACGCGCTGCGCGGTCGGTCATCACACCTTTGTTCGTAGACAGGATGACAATTCCCAGACCAGCATTTACAACGGGAATTTCATCCTTCCCTTTGTACTGACGAAGTCCAGGACGGCTAATCGTCTTGATTTGCTCAATAACTGGCTTGCCTTCGTAATATCGAAGCACAATGTTCAGGTCTGCCTTGCCGCCTTCAACATTCGTTACGTTACAGTCTTCAATAAAACCTTCTTCCTTCAATACTGCCGCGACTGCTACCTTCATATTGGATGAAGGCATTGTTACGTCCTGAATCTTTGCACGTTGTGCATTTCGAATTCGGGTCAACATGTCGGCCATTGGATCTTGCATTGTCATTATGTGTTCTCCTTACCAGCTCGACTTAACCAAACCAGGTACATCGCCACGCATCGTAGCTTCTCGCAGTTGAGTTCGTGACAAACCAAATCTTCTATAGACAGCATGTGGACGTCCAGTCAATGCACAACGCCTAACCTGCCTGCTTGGGCTCGCATCACGGGGCAGCTTCTGCAATTTCAACTGGGCTTCCCACTTCTCATCGTCGGTTGATTCGACACTTGAAATAATAGCCTTCAGAGATGCTCTCTTGGCCGCGTACTTCTTGGCAGTTTTCTGCCGCTTCAGTTCGCGGTTGATCATGGATGTCTTAGCCATAAACTTATCTGTCCTTTATGCGTTAGTACTTTCTGCGCTTGCATCTGCCCGTAACGGGAAGTTGAAAGCACGAAGTAACGCTCTACTTTGGTCATCTGTTTTCGCGGTCGTCGTTACTGCAATATCCAACCCGCGAATCCTGTCGATCTTGTCGTAGTCGATTTCAGGGAAAACAATCTGTTCCGTAATACCCATCGAAAAATTGCCTCGACCATCAAATGACCTGGTGCTGAGGCCACGAAAATCTCTTTGCCTTGGAATCGCAATGTTGATCAGTCGATCCAGGAACTCATACATACGTGCCTTTCTTAAGGTCACCTTGCATCCGATTGGATATTCTTCACGAACCTTGAACCCAGCAATAGATCTGCGCGCCTTGGTCATGATCGGCTTCTGTCCCGCAATCTGTTCCATATCCGCCAATGCAGCATCAAGCTGCTTGCGATCGGCAATCGCTTCACCAACACCCATGTTCAGGGTAACTTTGGTTATGCGAGGCACTTCCATAATGTTGTCCAGCCCCAACTCGTCTTTGAGCTTGGGCCGAATTTCTTGTTCATAAACTACTTTTAGGTCTGTCATATCGATTAACCGTCTATTTGTTCGCCAGTAGACTTAAATACCCGGACCTTCTTACCGTCGTCCAGCTCTTTAATACCTACCCTGTCGGCCTTGTTAGTACTACCGTTGTAGATCGCAATATTCGAAGCCTGTATGGGCGCTTCTTTCTCGATGATGCCACCAGGCTGATTCATCTGGGGATTGCCTTTAGTGTGTCGCTTAACCATGTTGATACCGGAAACATACAACCGCCCGTTATCCATAATGCGAGTTACAGCACCTGTCTTACCCTTGTCTTTACCGGCAATCACAATGACCCGGTCGTCTTTTTTTAGCTTTTGCATGTTTTCCTCTACAACACTTCAGGTGCCAGAGACACAATCTTCATAAAATTATCGTTACGCAGCTCGCGCGTCACCGGGCCAAAGATGCGAGTCCCAATCGGCTGCTTTTGTGGGTTCAACAACACCGCAGCATTACCATCAAATTTGATCAACGAACCATCTGCCCTTCGCACCCCTTTACGCGTTCGAACCACAACTGCGTCCAGTACCTGACCTTTCTTTACGCGGCCACGGGGTATTGCTTCCTTCACAGTGACCTTAATTACGTCGCCTATGTTGGCATAGCGCCGCTTGGAGCCACCCAGGACCTTAATGCACATAACTCGGCGGGCACCGCTGTTATCCGCAATATCTAGATATGTTTGAACCTGAATCATCTCGTTAC
>JABBBA010000278.1:0-13237 GCA_018607685.1 K189A clade bacterium
CAGATCACCCTGGACCATCACATTGCACTAATCGCAAAGCCACCTCATGATAGATAATCGCGCAACACGTGCACGCCATCGTCAGGGAGCATCATGCAGTCCGAAGTCGAAACCGAAGAAATCGATCACACACGAATTCGCCAGCTGACGATCGCTGTTTCAAGGCGAGCCCCCCTGGACGGATGCACCCTCCTTGAGAGAGAAGACAATCCGGTAGTTTCTGAGGTCCTCGAACGACTTGATGAAGCAATGGCGGTAAGGGTCATGGCCTGTCTTTCTAACGAGCGACAGCTTGAACTTCTTCCCCTGCTAAGCACAGACCTTGGCACGCACCTTGACCAGAATATTACCTATCCCGAAGGAAGTGTTGGCAGGTTTATGGAATCCGCACACGCAGTTTTCTCACCGGATGTGCTCGTGACCGACGCCGTTGAACAAATACGACCCATCGCAGACGCACTCCAGGTGACCTACGCTTACGTTACTGATAATGGCAGGCTCATAGGCCTTGTTGCCATGCGAGAAATGTTATTTGCGGCACCGGGAGAAACCATGTCAGATATCATGGTCATTGAGCCGTTTCACCTGATTGTGGACGCGCCTCATGAAGACGCGATGAAAGCTGTCGTCCGGCGCCACTACCCCAGTTATCCCGTCTGCGACCGGAAAGGAATGCTACTGGGTATTGTCAGAGGCTACATCCTGTTCGAACAACAAACCTACGAACTCACCGCACAGGCGGGTCGAATGGTTGGTGTTGAAAAAGAAGAACGCCTCAACACGCCATGGCTGAAGAGCTTCATGTATCGACACCCCTGGCTACAGCTCAATCTCCTGACTGCTTTTGTGGCCGGCGCGGTAGTCGGTCTGTTTGAAGATACCATTCAGCAAATTGTGGCCCTGGCTGCTTTCCTGCCCGTGTTGGCGGGACAATCCGGCAATACGGGCTGCCAGGCACTTGCGATTACGCTTAGGTCCATGACGCTTAATGAACTAAAACCAGGAATGGAAAGTGGCCTGGTCCGAAAAGAAGCCGTATTGGGTATGAGCAATGGTTTACTGGTCGGCCTAACCGCCGGCGCCGCGATGCTCGGTTATGCATTTCTTAGCGATGCCGCAGAGCCACTGATGTTAGGCGGTATTATCCTGATGGCCATGATCGCTTCATGCACGATCTCCGGCGTCGCCGGCGTACTGATACCACTGGCAATGCGCAAGGTGGGGGCAGACCCGGCTACAGCATCAACAATCTTCCTGACGACGGCAACCGATGTTGTCAGCATGGGGGCAATGCTGGGTCTGGCTACGTTCCTGATGCTTTAGTGCGCCTCATAATTCTCGTCACAACCCGTACCGCACGCAGGAAACAAGTAGGGTACAATACCCAACCCACCTAAAAAAGAAGAAGAACTATGAGATATCTATTTGTATTAGCGGCCGTCCTCGTGCTGGCCGCCTGCGGAAACGACAGCGAAAAAGAAAGCACAATGGAGAATGCAGCGGACGAAGCCAGCAGTGCAATGGATTCCAGCGCTGAATCAATGTCCGATTCAATGTCGGACGCAATGGAAGCTGGCGATGCCACCATGGCAGACATGGCAGAATCCATGGGCAGCAATATGGATGACGCCGAAGACGCAGCCGCCGAACTTGAAAAAGCAGCGATGGAAGCAGCTGAAGACGCACAAAAGCAGATGGAAGAAGCCAAAAAGTCTATGGGCGGCTAGCCCTCAGGGGTACCGGAGCAATTCCACTCCGGTACCCTGATTTCAGTCATCCAATTTCGCTAACAAACGAACCAGTCACACCACAGCAAAAATGAACTGTAATCCAGCCTGACCCAACACCGGATTGAAGATGCGCTCATTTCTCACCATGACCCTGTGCTTGCTGCTAATGGCCTGCACCGCAACCCAGAAGCCCAACAGCACCGAAGAAAAACCGGCACTAACCGGCGTACTCTGGGAACTGTCTAAAATTCAATCCATGGATGATTCAACGTACGTACCACGTGCTCCCGGTTTGTACACACTCGAGTTCCATGAAGACGGCAGCGTCTCTGTTCGCGCCGATTGCAATCGAGGTCGCGGTAACTGGACCAGCGAAACCGCCTCACAGCTCAAGATCACTCAACTCGCAACGACCAGGGCAATGTGCATGCCACGGTCACTTCACGACCGGTTCATATCAGACCTCAACTACACAAGGTCCTTTACCCTGAACGAAGGTAAGCTCTATCTGGCGACGATGGCAGACGGCGCTATTTTGGAATTCTTACCCGGTCACTCCGTGCCTGTCGAGTAAGCACGCCTGATAACAGCCACAAACAACATGACCTATAACCATCACGAGCAACCACTACGAGCAACCGCTTGACCAACACTCGCGACCCAAACCCTGCACCCCATTCAACTGTCACCCGGCCGTGGGGCGCCTTCCTTTACCGCGACTATCGTTTCCTGTGGGCCACGTTAATCGCGAGCTCCATCGTTGTCTGGATGAGAATTCTGGGAACAGCGCAGTGGCTACTGGACGAAACAGGTTCGGCGTACATGGTTGGCTTGATTGGTGTGGTACAACTGGTCGTTCAGGTGCCAGTAACGCTGTGGGCGGGCACCCTCGCAGACCGCGTCGATCGAAAACGGCTGATGACCCTGGCCCATGCATCCACGTCTGTTGCTTTACTCACACTTGGTTTTCTTAACTGGCAAGGCCTGCTAACGCCGTTCCTGGTTTACATTGGCATCGCTATCACAGCGGGCACTCACATGCTCGCCAGTCCTGCGAGATCTGCATTGGTACCCATCATCATCCCGGAACGTGAACTGATGTTGGCCGCTTCAACAGACACCGCATCGAGCAACGCGGCAGCAATCGCCGGCCCCCTGCTGTTTGCCTTTGTCGCCGTCACTGCTGACCTCACTGCCGTCTTCCTTCTCGCCGGCTCTATCTCTTTGGTCTCCAGCCTGCTGCCTTCGTTCATTCGAGCAAAAGGCATGGCGGATGGACATGAGCATGAGGAAGGCGAGAAGCCGTCACAAATCCAACAAACCAGGGATGGGTTCAGTTTCGTTTCAAAACATCCCATTCTTCCCGGGCTATTCCTGCTGGACGCGGGGATTACTACAGCGTCTTTTTATCGTGAGATCCTTCCCGTACTGGCCTTGGGGTTGTTCGCCGGAGGCGCAAGCGCAACCGGTTTCCTGGGCGCGGCGAACTCGGCGGGCGCCATCTTCGGATCATTCATAGCGTTATTGCTGGTTGGCTACCGCGCAAAAGGCATGCTCGTGCTTTACGCATCCTTCGCCTATGGGTTTTTCCTGTTTGGGTTCGGAACCGCGACGACACTCTGGTTCGGTGTCTTAATGATCGCGTTGCTCGGTGCTGCAGACTCTGTAACAGTCGCTGTGCGCCAGACCACCGTGATGTTAACGACGCCAGATCACATGCGAGGTCGTGCGTTTGCCTTAATGATTCTTGCGGCCCAGACAGCGAACAATGTAGGAACAATATGGGTCGGTACCTGGGCGGGATTAATCGGCGCATCCAACACAATGGTGATGGGCGGCGTGATCTCAATTGTGGCGACTGCATTAATCTGGTGGTTTTGGAAACCTATCCGAGAATTCAGATCCAATGATCCTCACGAACCTTCATCATCATGACATCAACCATCAATACTGAGTTGAACGAAGCGTCCTTGGCTCGGGCCCTCGAATTTGCCCGGGAAAACCACTCCGCCCAGCTTGTTGTTACGCAGGCCGGGGAAACAATCCTGAACACATCCTTCGACCCCACACCCGTTGATATTTTTGCCGTTCAAAAAGGCCTGCTCTCAATTCTTATCGGTATCGCTGAAGAGAAGTACCTTTTAGAACCCTGTGATGCCATCAACCATCATCTGGATCCAGAATGGACAAATCTATCACCCTGGACTGAAGCGAGCTTGACCATCGAAAGACTGCTGGCAATGACGACGGGTATGGATGACGAATTGAATGAACTTGGCACAGTTGGGGAAACCTGGCGATACAACAACACGGCCTATAACTACCTGAAAAAAATTCTGACCCTGCACACGGGTATGACATTGAACCAGCTCAGCGATGAATGGTTGTTTGGCCCCCTCGGCATGACCGAGACCAGGTGGATTGATCGATCCCAACGACTGCCCGACGGGACATCCATTAGCGGGCTTACTTCGACTGCTTCTGATCTCGAAAAGATCGGCCAGCTGGTCCTGAACAACGGAAACCACCGGGACACGAACCTTGTACCCAGCCACTATTTAAACCAGATGACAGCACCAGGTTCAGAGGAAAACCCTGCCTGGGGTTACTGTTGGTGGAACAACAACCAGCCTTACCATCGCAACCCATTTAAAGAACAAAAGATTGTTGAGGGAACGATTCTGCCGCAGGCGCCAGCCGATCTCGTCGCTGCACGTGGCCTGCTGGAAAACGGACTTTATATTGTTCCCAGCCTTCAGCTTGTCGTTGCAAGGACCGCTCTCCCTCGCTCACCGAAAGAATCTCGCGAAAAATTCGAGCAACCATTTTGGAAGTTACTGTTAAACACTGAGTGATGGCAGTGGCCAGCCATTCGCTATTTGGAGAGCAACTGGATTCAGCCGATGCCGGTGATAATCTCCCGCAGGGTCTCAATGGGGAGTTTTGGTGTTCGATCGAAATACAACAAACCATTTACCTCCTGCTGGACATCGGTGAACTGGGTCCAGACAAATCCCTGAAGTGTTGACGCCGCACGAATCATTTGTGCTATTTCTCGAATGGCTTCCTCCAGTTCAACTTCAGTCTTCGGCAAGTCACCATAGCTAAAGTCAGAATCACCGAACCGGCCATAACCCACACCACCACATTCGGTGAGCAAAATAGGCAGCCCCTCTACATTTGCGCCTGGCAGCGCACCGGCGCGTGATCCCATACCATTGCCTTCGGTCACCGAAGACCCAGGGCTCTCTATCAGCTCATTTAGACGTTGTGTCAGATTTTTTTGCTCGACATAAAGGTGCAGAGTCCAGAGATCTCCCGAGGAAAACTCCCAGCCATCGTTACCGATCACAGGCCTGCTGTTATCCATCGCACGCGTAACACCGACGACACCATCCACAAAAGCCCGTTGCTGCGGTCTGGTTGACTGGTGCCACACACCCCAGGATTCATTAAACGGTACCCAGACCATGACACAGGGATGAGCCCGGTCCCGCTTAACGAGTTCAGTCCATTCAGCAATTAGTGTCTGGACCAACTCAGTTGAGAATATTTTTCCTGAGGGCATCTCTGCCCAGACAAGCAACCCAAGCTGGTCTGCCCAGTAGAGATAGCGAGGGTCTTCTGCTTTCTGGTGCTTACGAGCGCAGTTGAACCCCATCTGCAAGGTCAGCTCTACATCTCGCCGGAGATCATCATCGCTTAGTGCTGTATACCAGCCGCCGGGGAAGTAACCCTGATCGAGAATGCCACGAAGAAATAATCTCTCCCCATTAAGAAGCAGGCACCCATCACGAACCTCTATTTCTCGCAGGCCCGTATAGCTGGTAGCTTCATCAACCTCCAGGGTACGGGTGTCTAAAAGCGTGAGTTTTATATCGTAAAGGGTTGGCGAATCAGGTGACCACAGTACAGCCTCGTCCAACTGAAACGACACCCGGGCCTCAGAACGCAAACCTGTGTTCACCTTCTTCCGGTCCACGGAGACACCGGCAAGCAGCAATTCAACCGTCAACTCCCCCTCCACCTGCTTCGAAAAAAAAGCGGTGAATGTCAGTTCTCCGGAGCCTACCTCAAAAACCGAATGGGTACTTTCGATAGAAACCGGCGGCAGATGCTCAAGCCAGACCGTTTGCCAGATCCCAGTAACACTGTCGTAGTCAATTGGCCACCGGGTCGTTCCTGCTTGCTTCCCCCTTGGTTGGGTCCACGACAAAGAATCCTCAACTCTCACCACAATCGTATTGGCACCGGGTTTCAAAACGTGTTCGATATCAAACGAAAAGGGTGTGTAGCCACCCCGGTGCTGCCCCACCTCCTGTCCATTTACAAAAACACGAGCCCGGTGATCACAAGCACCAAATCGCAGACACACTCTCTTATTCCAATCCTTCGGTAAATTAAACTCCCGAAGGTACCAGACAACCGAAGCGGGCTGAATGTTGTTAACAGTAGAAGCTGCGGATTCCACGGGAAAGGGAACCTGGATAGTCGTAGCGTTTTGGGGGAGACCATTCCTGAACCAGCCTTCAGCCAATCCAGCGTCATCAAAATCCTCAATAAAGTGCCAGCTACCATTCAGGTTCCTCCAGTCGGGACGCACAAGGAGAGGTCTTGGATATTCTGGACGGGGCGTTAACATTTTCCTGATTCACATGCGGCTGAACTCAAACTATAACTTAACGAACAACACTTAAAGAAAACATGACCGGTTGACTCGCCATGAAAGCCAGCAAATACTGGCCTGCTCCCAGATAATTGATCCTATGAAATATAGAGCCACGGTTTACAGTCTCTTTATCATCACACTGCTGATACCGGTCTGCGTTTACCTACAGCAGAAGCTACCCTTCATGGAGACGCTGTTACATTCAGATGCACTTTTCGGATCCTTCTTGTTTGAAGATGTCCTGAAGGACTTTGACAACTACAAATCGTGGCACGTCTCACCCAACCCGGCACTTATCCCGGACTTTCTGGGGTATCTCGCCGCCTATCTGCTTACCCGAGACCACTATCTCTCAGTACCCATCTACTTTTTTGTCCAACTGTGCCTGCTCAGCACGGTATTGTACGGCCTGTATCGCCACTTCTTTACCCAGGAACTCAGCCTCGCGACTACATTACTGGTCGTTTCACTACTCGTCGGCATTACGTTGATCGCCTCGGGACCGCCCTACTCTTTCTTGCTGATGTCCGGTTACCACATTGGCAATTTCATCATGCTGCTGGCAGCACTGTGGCTATTCTTGAACCTGCTCGATGGCGTCCAGGCCGCCAGAGACACGGGGTTACTGATTGTAATTCTGTTTCTCGCGTCATTGTCTGATCGATTGATTATCGTTAACACTGTTGTACCCATTGCGCTGATTACGACCACGCTCCTGGCACTTCGTCAGCTTCAGCCTTCTCTTGGTATTCGGGTATATGTCGTTCTCGCGCTGGGTTCCGCGGGAATGTTTTTCAGCAAGTACACGATGCCCTATGAGATTAACTACTCCAATTTCGGCTTCGCCCCCTCTATCTATAAAATCCCCTGGGGCCTGGAGATTCTCCTCGAGGTTTTGCAGCAATCCTTTAAGGGTACGCCCCAGTGGTTATCTATCAGTCTGTTGGTGACCGGTTCGATCGCACTTTTCGTGGCGGCATTTCGTCTCGTGAGTTCGATCAGCACACCTGCGGTTCTGCGAGGCAAACCGCTGCTTCTTTGTGCTTTTGTCCTGGCAAGTATTGGGTGTACCTTCGCAGCACCGGTCATTCATGCAACCGTGTTCCCCAGATACCTACTCCCTTTCTTTCTCCTGCCCTTTATTCTCGCTCCAGTATTGATCATCAAGGAAAAATGGAACTCAACTTTGACGACTCGAAGAGTCGTTCTTGTTCTCGCTATAGGTTCAGTCCTCGCAAATGTCTACGTGTTACAAAAAGGCGAGCGACAGCTCCTTATGAGTTACTACCCGGAAGACATCGCGTGCATTGACAGGACCCTCGCTGAGCATGAAGTAACCTTCGGCATCGCGCAGTATTGGGACGCAAGATATATCGCTGCATACGCAAAACAATCGTCACCTCAGATCGCACATGTCTACCCAAACCTGACACCCTACCGATGGATGATTTCCGAATCCCTGTTCAGGGATCGATATGACTTCGCCATCATTCATATGCAGACCTACATGATGTACACACTGAATGAACAGTACCTGGTAGAGCTGAACGGACCGCCCAGCCACACCGTCGTATGTGGTGTAAGGAAGTTATTGATTTACAAAAATAACGGCTTATCTACAGGCAACTAGAGGCCGCCCAGCTCTATTCCTGGCCCTGGTTGCACTCGGTTATATGAAACCCATAGCGACTGAGATCCGCCGCAGGATACGTCTCCCGCAGAACAGCCAATGCTTTGTCATCACAGGTCAGAGTGTAAACGTTTGCCAGCGCAGGTATCGCGCTGCTGTGTTGGACCGGGAAATCGGACAACGCCAGGTCATAGAACTCACGCGCAATCTCATACCTTCCCGCATGGACCATTAAATGGCCCTTGAGTATCTGCAGCCTGGCTCGATCAAACTCGTTTTGACCCTCAATCAGCGACTGGGCACGCGCCATCAGCCGCTGCACTCGGTCAACGCTGATCTCTCCGCTATCCGAGAGCAGTAGCTGTTCTGCCGCCATCAGGTTCAACAGGAAGTTGCCGAAGAATAATGGCTCATCAAGATCTGCGAGCGTCATGAATCTGGAAAGACGGCTTGCATTGGACTCGTAGTAGAGTCTTTCCCATCCGTTCCCCGGCAGACGCCGCAACAGGTTCTTCAAAAAATCCAGATCACGCTGCTCTACTTCGCTGGCCGGCGCATTCACCTGGTAGGCGTACGCAAGGTCCATATAGGTCATGGATAGTTGATCCGGCTTCTCAAGCATAAAGGTTGGTTGACCTGACAGAGCAATAAAATCCGCTACCGCCTGCGATTTCCCGGAGGGACTCAAACTAAAGTAGTTAAAAAGTCGGTTCGGCAGGAAAGTGCCGTACTGACTATAGAGATGGACATCGGGCCTGACCCCTTCAACATAGTGCAGGTAGGTAATCACAGCCATTAACCAGCTATCCGTAACAAACAGGTTAGCCCCTTCCGGCATCCTGGCCAGCACATAACTCCCATGATCCCTGGCGGAGGCGGTCTCGCTGTTAGCCGAAAGCTCACGATTCTTATAAAAGCCCAATACGATAATCGACAGCAAAACAGGTCCAAGCAGTATCAAAAGCCTCACTGGATGCCCCGACAGCTGGCCAATCGCCCCGCTGATACCGGCCATCAACATCAATCCCAGTACCAGATATACGGTGAGGAAGTAGGCTCGCATCGACTCGGCTTCGATCGAAGTGTAGGTGAAATCCAGAAGCAGAATCACCACGACCGGAAACAGCAAAGAATAAAGAACGGCCAGCACGACTCTGAGCGGCATTAACCGGGCTATCGACAACATCCCAAGAGCAATAAACGGGAGGGCTAACAACGAAAATTGATCAGCCATCTCACGAATATAGAACCTGAAGAACAGAACCCTGTCATTGATAGTGGCGATCTGTTTCAGGTCTACATCCGCGTAGACGTCTCTGGAAATAAAGAACAAATATTCACTAATTCCCGGGAAATTTCCCATATGGCTGAACCCGGTATCCGAGCCACTAACAAACATCCAGACATAGGGCACTAACCCCAGCATGACTCCAGCAAAACCCAGCGGTATCAGCTTCACAGCGTTGTTCAGGGCGGGCATGGCCAGCAGGAAAAAAGCCGGCGCCAGCAGCACCGTAAGTGGCCAATGATTCGCCAGGCTTAACCCCAGAACAAAACCTGTCACCGCTACCAGTAGCTTCCCCGGCGAAGGAGCGTTCCCCAATCGCGCGCAAAGCACCAACAGCAGAAGAAACAGAACACCGTTCAATTGATAGGCTTCCGCTATCAGCGCCTGTTCCCAGAACAATGTCGAGAACGCCACACAGACAACCCCAAACAGGCAGGCAATCCTTTCCAGCGCCAGCTGTCGACGACCAATATAGTAGAGCAACCCCAATCCGACCGACGCCGTCATCGAGCCAAAAAGATGAACCCGTAGAGCCACACTCTCAACGGGTAGCAGGTGCATCACCTGACTGAGCAGGACAAAGAGAGGATAGCCCGGGGAGTGGGCGGTACCGAGAAAAGCACTCGCGAGCACAAACAGTCCATCATCCTCAAGCTCAGGGAAGTCAGACACCTGGAACCCGTAAAACAGCCCAAACGCGATCACCAGCACGGCAGTTATGATTCTGTCGGCAGGGCTCCAGGGACCCTTTGACGTCAACGAAGCGAATGTCAGGTTGGCTTGCATGGCCTCATTGTACGATGAGTTTGTGACCAAATACCTATCCACAGCCCTTTGCGGGACCCAGGGTCTCGATACCTGCTCAAGATTGGTCTCCGGCGCCCTAGTTCAAGTACACTGGCTATCTAATAAAAAAACAACAAAGAGAACCAATGATGGAATTCGATATCCCCGGTGATGACAATGAACTTCGTGCCGCACTTAAGGACGTAAACCTGCCGACCCTTCTAGTGGTGATGATCCAGCTCACCGGTGATGATCACTGGCTGAGTGACCGGTTCAGGCCAGCGCCGATAGTGGTCCCTGAAGGAGGCCTTTTCCCGAACGATTCAGGGGACTACAGCAGTGATATCGCCACCGAGATAAGGGAAGGCGCCTTCGAACTCATCAAAACCTTGCGTGACGAAGGTGGAACCATGCCACCCACACCAGACGTCAAACAAATGCGGCATCTAATGGAGTTCTCCACGGCTGAACCACTGGAAGATGAGTTTTGCGCAATGCTGCTGGAAGAAACCAATTTCGTGAACCGGGACAACACCTGGAAAACCAAGCTGGAAAAGTTGACCGGCGGTGCACCTGTCGAAAACTTCAGCGTCATTGTCGTCGGCGCAGGTATGTCCGGAATATGCACCGGCATCAAACTCAAGGAGGCCGGCATCGACTATACGATCCTTGAAAAAAACGCGGCCGTCGGCGGCACCTGGTACGAGAACAGCTATCCGGACTGTGGTGTTGATACTCCGAATCATTTTTATTCCTATTCATTCGAGCGTAACGCCAACTGGTCCGGGTATTTTTCCAAACGTGACGAGCTATACGATTACTTCGAGCGATGTACAGACCAGTTCGGCATTCGGGATCACATTCAGCTGAATAGCGAAGTCCAGGAAATGCAGTTCGATGCAGGCTCCCAGAGCTGGCGTGTCACCGTGAGAAGGGAAGATGGATCCGTCGATACCCTGACAGCAAACGCCGTCATCAGTGCCGTCGGACAACTTAACAGGCCGATTATTCCTGATTTCGAAGGCCTGGAAACGTTCGAGGGCGAGAGCTTCCACTCGGCTCGATGGAGACACGATGTGTCGCTTGAAGGAAAGCGGGTCGCGGTCATAGGAACAGGCTGCAGCGCTGTGCAACTGGTTCCCAAAACAGCTGATGCAGCCTCCCACCTGACTGTATTCCAACGATCACCCCACTGGCTCTCGCCGAACAAGGATTACTATCGCCCTGTAGAAACAGGCCTTAGATGGGCACTAAACCATATTCCGCTTTACGCTGAATTTCATCGAGCCCGAATGATTTTCGGCTTCATGGATCGTAGTTGGCCAGCGGTACCGGGTGACCCGGCCTGGGAGCATAAGGATCGAGCGATGAGCGAAGCCAACGATATGTTGCGGGAATCATTGACCGGATACATTAGTGAGCAACTCGGTGATCAACAGGACCTGATGAAAAAATGCGTCCCTGAATTTCCTGTTTTTGGCAAACGACTCATCATCGACAACAACTGGTACCAGCACATGGCGCGTGAAGACGTGACACTCGTGGACGACGCCATTAGGCGATTTCATCCGAACGGTATCGAGACCGCCGACGGAACGATCCATGAATTCGATGTAGTCGTATTTGCGACGGGATTTAACACCAATAGATTTCTATGGCCGATGGATGTCGTCGGAAAATCCGATGTCAGCCTGGATGAACGCTGGGGAACTTATCCTCAAGCCTACAAGGGAATGCTGGTGCCTGATTATCCAAATTTGTTCTGCCTTTATGGACCAAACACCAACATCGTGCATGGCGGCAGCATCATCTACAACACCGAATGCCAGGTTCACTACATCATGCAGTGTCTGACATTGATGCTGGAACGACAGGCGAACCTACTGGAAATTCCCCAGGAGGCAAACGACGAATACAATGAAGAAGTCCAGAATCTCAGCAAGAATCTTGCCTGGGGTCACCCGGGAGTTGAAAGCTGGTACAAGAACTCAGACGGCAAGGTGGTCAATAACTCACCGTTTAGCAATCTTGAATACTGGTCTCGCACCCACGATGTGGAACCCAACCGGTACCGGATGGAATAGACTTCAAGCTCTTACTTTAAGCTATTACTCCGGGAGATTACTTTAAAAGAGTGATCTCCCAGAGCGAGTCAGGACAGGAGATCTGAACAGGACATTGATTCAAGCGCGGTAAGCGCTCGTTCAAGCATTGTGGTACCAAGTTCCACGCCGCGTTCATTGCCCTGATCAAGCGTGCCACAGATCGCGATAGGAGTGATCATAGTCACCAGCATATTGTATCGATACTGCTCGATACATTCTTCAAAACTATAGCCCTCAACACCGCGGTCCTTAAGCACGTCGTGATAGTGCTTTAGGGCCTGCTGCTCAGACTCTCCCCGCAGCGCAGCGTCACATCCTCCGGCACTAAAATACGCAATGTCGTGGGTTCCGTTTCCACCCATCGTGTTTTGCCAATCGAAGGCAATAATATCGGGATCATCTTTTGTTCCGGTCAGGAAGACGTTATCTACGCGGTAATCCCCATGAATAATGGTTGGCTCACCCCCCATAGCATGCAAAAAAAGATCAATATACTGATCGCCAATTTTTCGAACGATGTCTGCGCGATCACCACTAAAGAATTCCGGAAACCTTTCTATGGTGGGCTCAATACCAGGCCGCAGTATTCTATCGCGCCTGAACAGAATCGTTTTCATATCTACCTGGTAATTCAGCCAGTCAAACTCAGCAGCCCGCCCCCAAAAAGTTGCATGAAGCTCCGCCGCCCTTCGGAAGGCGACCAGACGTTCCTTCTCAGTACACCCCTGCAACTGGTCACCCGCTTTTTCATCCCCCAGATCTTCCAGCACCAGCAGAAAATCCTGGGTGACCGGGTCAACGGCGGCATATAGGCACCGGGGAATCCTGATCGGCGTTTCCTGTGCGAGGTGAAGATAGAAGTTGATCTCGTTTTTGTAAAAGTTAAGGCCTTTGGATAAGGCGCTGTTTTCGGTGCGGGCGATGCACTTAACGATGACGGTTTCTTCCCGGCCAGATTCCAGGGTCAGGTGGCCCCGAGCAATCGATGACATCAACCCAACGCCTTCACCCAGCCCCCGGATTTCAACC
>JABBBA010000278.1:13247-15577 GCA_018607685.1 K189A clade bacterium
CCCGCCGTTATCTTCTCAGGATAGATATGCCCGATAGTGTCGTTCGCTATCCGGGCGGTAAATTCTTCGTATCGCTCAATAATTATGGACATGTTCCCACCGCTAAAAATGACTAACCAACATTAATTTTTTTCTACCCCGCCTTCACTGTTTTGGCTTTGATACCGATCAAACCACCCGAGAACATAACTCACCTTCCGCAAAAGGTTACTCGGCGCTTTCGATATCGAATGCGTAGAATCCTGGATTCGCACGAGGGCCGTGTCTACACCATTTAGCTGAAGTGCCTGGTAGAACTGCTCACTTTCAGACATAGGTGTCCGCAGATCGTTCTCTCCCGTCAACAACATCGTTGGGGTTTTGACGTTGTGAACGGCTGAGATGGGCGATTTCGCCAGGTACGCAGCGGGATCTTTCCAGGGAAGCTGCTCGAAAAACATAGGCCAGAAGAACGGGCCAATGTCTGAATTAAACGTTAACGTAAACCAGTTAATGACCGGCTTCTGTGAAACCGCCGCCCGAAACCTGTCAGTTTTTGTCACAATCCATGCTGTCAGTATGCCACCGCCGCTACCGCCCGTGACAAACAGGTTTTCCTCGTCGATGTAACCCCTGCCAACCACAGCATCAACCGCCGACATCAAATCGTCATAGTCATTTCCCGGGTAATCGTGATGGATCTTCTGGGCGAATTCACGACCATAGCTCGTAGAACCACGCGGGTTCGTATAAAGCACCACGTAACCAGCCGCTGCGTACAACTGAAGCTCGGCGGAAAAATAGTCACCATAGGCAGAATAGGGCCCACCGTGAATTTCAAGTATCAATGGGTACTGCTTTGAGGGGTCAAAACCCGGCGGCTTTATCAGCCAGCCCTGAATGGGTAAATCATCATAGGATGAGTCGAACCAGATTTCCTCGACATCAGAAACATCACGGTATGTCACCAGATCACGATTCAGGTTGGTTAGTTGACGCGTCTTTTTACGTTCCGTAACAGCCACGTTAGCGGGTTGCTCGGACAACGATAGATCATGTGCAACCAAACCATTGCTGGATACGCTGAAACTTGCGCCGGCGTAGGGCCTTCCAACGGCACTGCCGCCCAGGCCACTCGCAATATCTGCCGACCGGCCCTTCAGGTCAGCGCGCCCCACCTTCGCAACGGATTTATCGATATAGCTGAAATAAATGGCCTTACTGTCGCTTGACCACACGATCTTACGGACGGACCTGTCGAGGTCGAACAACAGGCGAGGCTGGTGATTTGTGATTGAAGAGAGATAAACCTTACCATCCTGATATTTCTTATCATCGTTGCTGCCGATGTAGGCAAGCCATTTACCATCTGGCGAAACCGCAGGTTCGGAATCGGGACCATCCCGATCGGTGATCCTTGTTACTTTCCGTGTATCCACCCTAACGTTGAACAGATCAGATTCACTTCGATCGATTTGCCAATCGTCGTTATAGTTGCTGCTGAAGTAAATTGAATCTCCATCGGGCGTCCAGCTAAGCGTACCCATATGCAGGTGATTTTCTTTGGTTAACTGAACGGGAATTCCTCCGTCGGCAGATACGACAAATATCTGCGGCCTGCCAGGTTTCAGGAACCCGGATGAGTCTGAACGGTAAAAGGAGTCCTCAAAAACCCGGGCATCACTTTTCCACTCGGCGCCTTCAGGCTGCTTCTGCCTTTCCCCAATGGGTTTCGGCTTCTTTGACACAAACTGTATAAACGCGAGGCGGGTTCCGTCGGGCGACCATGTCAGCGATCCGGGTGACGTTTGCAGATTGGTTATCGCAGTATCTCTGCCACTTTCGAGCCAACGAACGTGAATCTGGGAAGTGCCTGAGGCATCAGAAACATAGGCGATCCTGTCTCCTGTCGGTGACCAGCGTGGTGACGCTGCGTGGCTCGAAGATGAAGTGAGAGGTTCATGGGATTTCCCATCTACACCAATGATCCACAGGCCGTTATCTTCATCGTCGCTCATCACATTGAAGCCGTGACGAACATAGACAACATGCTTACCATCCGGGGATATTTGAGGATCTTTGGCCCATTGCAATTCAAATATGTCCATCGGCTGAAAAGAAGAAGCATCAGCCATCGAAAAACCCGTGACACTGCACAGAATCAGCCCGCTCAGAAAATGACACAATCGCAAGGTTTGTTCCCTCCCAGTAGAAACAGATCAGGTAATAAACCCGAGGCATACAGCATAGCCTTCACACATAGCCCACACCAATCGTTTGCCGCTATTGACTAAGTTGCTGCGAGGCACTGCTAAACCTGTGACACACGCTCTCTGCATAACTCAACGCCC
>JABBBA010000378.1:0-392 GCA_018607685.1 K189A clade bacterium
AAAGTGATATTTTACTGATCAGACGGAGTTTTCACACAGCCTCGGCCGAAAGGAGACTAGAGCAGGCGCACTTTACTAGCCTCGAAAGAGACAGCTTTGGAGGACATAGCAGACCTCTCGAAAGGGCGGGCAGTTATTCATCGCCAAGACTGCACAGAACCAACGGGTCACTCTGCGTTGAATTATCACGTAGACTAAAGCCAACCCAGCTGGAGGTGCGTCAATGCCATATCTGAATTTGCCAATCATTGTGTTGTTACTGGTGTCAGTCGCCGCGTGTTCACCGCCACCGCCCAGGGAAGTTACAAACCTCGAGAGTGCCTCTGAGGCAGATGAAAGAGCAGCCCTGGCTGAGGAATCGGGTTTATTCCAACCCGGGGTCGTTAAAGAAC
>JABBBA010000378.1:402-5843 GCA_018607685.1 K189A clade bacterium
ATGCACCCGGCCTGCTTTCGCTGCTTAATCTAAGTTCCGGTGAAAGGGAACCACTCACGGTTGGCTGGTCGCCAGAGGAAACGAAGCTTGGTGACCCGTCCTGTCCGGCACCCGATATCGCAGCGTTTAGCCCTCATGGTATTGACTTCACGACACTAGCCGATGGCACGCTCCAACTGCTGGCAGTTAATCATGGCAAGCGAGAATCCATTGAGTTTTTTGAGGTAATGCAATCGGATGGTGTTTGGCAGTTATCGTGGCAGGGTTGTGCTATTCCCCCAGGAGACCCGTTTATCAATGATGTGGCTGGTCTAAAAGATGGCGGCTTCTTTGTCACACATATGTGGGATAAGACGACAGCCTTCGATGAAGTCGCACGTAAGTTATTCGCCGGTGAACCTACGGGTTGGGTCTATGAATGGCAGCGTGACCAGGGATTTACCAAGGTGCCAGAGTCGGATGTCTTGATGCCGAATGGCATAGCAGTGAGTCTTGATGGTACTAAGATTTTTGTGAATATCTATTTCGGTAATAAAACCATCAAGATTGATCGCACTAGCGGTCAGAGAGAAGGTGAATTCACGGTACAACAACCCGATAACATTACCGTCGATGATGAAGGAAACCTGTGGGTGGCGTCTCACAAAAATGACCCGATTGGCCAGACATGTGCGCTGGTGACTGAAGGACCCTGCCTGTTACCGTATGAGGTTATCAAGGCTGATCCCGAGACGATGCAGGCTGAAGTTTTTCTTTCTCAGGATGGTGCGCCAATGGGTTACGCAACCGTTGCGCTCAAAGTGGGTGACCGTGTGTTTATGGGTTCAGCGCATGGGGACCGGGTGGTCAGTTCGCCTGCTCATTGAAATAATGTGGAGGCCAAACCTTCATCTGTTTCGCTGCATCCTGGTCTTTTAATTACCGGTCTGTGTTGGCTATTGTGATTGCAAACTTCCGTGAAATTTTGTGAATAACTCAGAGATAGTAGATGTCTGCATCGTGGGAGCAGGCGTCATTGGTCTTGCGATTGCCCGGGAGCTGGCGATTTCCGGAAAAGATGTTCTGGTGCTGGAGCACGGACCCAGATACGGGGAGGGCATTAGTAGCAGGAACAGCGAGGTTATACACGCTGGTATTTATTACCCTGCCGAATCACTAAAGGCTGAGCTTTGTGTCCGGGGCAAGTCGTTGCTCTATGCGTATTGCGAGTCCAGGAACATTGGTCATGAGCGAATCGGTAAGCTTATTGTCGCAACCACTGAGGCTGAAGAAGAGCGGCTGGCAAGTATCAAGCGACAAGCTGGGGATAACGGCGTCATTGATCTGGCTGAGGTTTCCCGCCAGCGCCTGGTCGAACTGGAACCGGCCCTAAACGCAACTCTGGCTTTGTTGTCGCCTTCAACAGGGATTGTTAGTGCTACGGATCTGATGACTTCGTTTCTCGCTGATCTTGAAGCGGGTGGGGGGGCTCTGGCTACCAGGTCTTCGGTTAATGCGGTCGACTGCGGGCAGTCCGGATTCTCGGTGAAATGTAACATTGAGAATCAATTGTATGAGTTTCAGTGTGAAAGACTGGTTAATGCAGCAGGACTTGGAGCGCAGCAACTTGCCTCTTCTATAGATGGTTTGTCAGCTGAGTTTGTACCACCGCTTTTTCTTTGTAAGGGAAATTATTTCACGTATCAGGGCAGGTCACCCTTTTCACACCTTATTTACCCTGTCCCCGAGCTTGGTGGCACCGGGGTGGGTGTGCATGCAACGCTTGATTTAGGCGGCCAGGTCAAATTTGGGCCCGATGTAGAATATGTAGAGACCGAAGACTACTCGGTGTCCGATGAACGGCTGGAGCAAGGTGTGCGTGCAATCCAGCGATATTTCCCCGAACTTGACCCCAATCGCTTGGTTGCGGGATATGCCGGTATCAGGCCTAAACTTCAGGGCCCCGGAGACCCATTCTGTGATTTTGTTATCCAGGGAGAAGAAACTCACGGGGTTTCAGGACTGGTGAATCTGTTCGGTATAGAGTCTCCTGGTTTGACTTCTTCCATGGCCATAGCAGAAACTGTCGCCGCACGACTTTACCCACTATAAGGTTTTCAATGCCGTACTGTTTCTACCCACAACGGGCCTTCTGTGTGCTGCCAGATCGGTTACATAGAGGTGCCTGATGTCTAGCCACTCACATGGTCATCACGACCATGGTCATGGGCACGAACACACCGTCGAATTTCGAAACATCAGCACCAGTTTCGTGATCGCTGTTGTCGCAAATTTGGGATTCACTGTCCTGGAAGGCGTCTATGCCTTCATTACTGATTCGGCAAGTCTGCTGGCGGATGCAGGGCATAACCTTTCTGATGTTCTGGGCCTGCTACTGGCCTGGGGTGCTGCCTATCTGGCCACTCGTCCAACCAGTAATATGTATAGCTACGGCTATAGGCGCACAACTATTCTTGCGGCAATAACAAATGCCCTGGTCCTGATTTTTGCTGCAGCTTTCATAGCATTCGAGTCAATAGATAAGATACTGAACCCGACGGAAGTGTCAGAATTTGTCATTATGATTGTCGCGACTATCGGTATTGTCGTGAACGCCGGCTGCGCGATGTTATTCAGGAAAGCCAGCAAAGATGACCTGAACATGAAAGGTGCCTATCTCCACCTTGCCTATGACGCGCTCATCTCAGTCGGCGTTGTATTAGCGGCGGCGGCCATGTACTTCACGGGTTGGTTATGGCTGGACGGTGCCGTGGGTTTACTCATTGTGATCGTTATCGTCTGGGGAACCTGGGGATTGCTAATGGACAGTGTGAACATGATTCTCGATGCAGTACCCCAACATATTGACAGGCAAGCGGTACATAACCACCTCATGGAAATTGATGGTGTCAGCCAGGTTCACGATCTTCACATCTGGGCGCTTAGCACCAATGAAAGCTGTCTCACGGCCCACCTTGTTATGCCCGAAAACACTTTATGGGATGCTGACTCAGGTTACGGGGATATTAGTAAGGCACTCAATGACGAATTCAGAATTCAGCATGTCACACTTCAGGTTGAGAAGGACCTCGATTGCACTACACAGGATTGTGACTAGCGAACGTGCTTGTGAGATTTTGTGAAATTTCAACTAACCAGGTGCCCAATTAGATGACAACCCTATCTCGTTTCTATCAACAGGTTCGTGAAGCGCGGCCGGTGGAACCGATCAAACTTGAAGAACCAATTCCACTGGAAGAACTCCAGACGCCGGCCCTGATTATTGATCTTGATGTGTTCGACGCTAACCTTGTCAAGATGCAGTCGTATCTAGGGAAGGAGGGTATCGCTCTCAGGGCCCATACGAAAATGCACAAGTGCCCGATCATCGCGCGTAAACAGATTGAAGGCGGTGCAAGGGGTGTTTGTGCTGCAAAGGTTAGTGAAGCGGAAGTTATGTGCGCCGCGGGTATCGAGGATGTTCTGGTCACATCTCCGATCGCAACGCTGGATAAAGTGAATCGGTTCATTGAGACGCGCAGGAATCACCCTGGATTAAAGATTGTAGTAGACGACATTGGCTCTGCGGATCTGTTAGCGAAGGTCGCCGGTTCAGAAGGCCTCAAGGTGGATGTTTTTGTGGATCTGGATCCTGGAATGGGGCGCACCGGTATTGAGACCGGAGACAAGGCGCTGCAACTTGTTCAACACATCGGTGAATCGGATGCGCTGAATTTTGCAGGGCTCCAGATGTATGCGGGGAACTGCATGCATATCGAAGGGTTTTCCAAACGCCAGGAAAAGTATGCCCACATAATGAAAAAGGGCATTGAGACCCTGGCATTGATTGAGCAAGCAGGAATAACCGTACCGGTTGTATCCGGAGGTGGAACGGGCACCTACAATATGGAACCTGATCTCGGCCTGATCAATGAGCTCCAGGCTGGCTCCTATGCCTTTATGGACATTGAATACAGGGACATTGGTGGTGTCGACCATGAACGATTCATGGACTTTGATGTGTCTCTCTATGTACTTGTTACTGCAATCAGTCAACCGCAGAGTCGGCTTATTACGGTTGATGGAGGCTTTAAGTCATTCGCTTCGGACAAGATGGCGCCGGAATTTAGGGATGTGGAAGGCGTGACCTTTCATTGGGGTGGCGATGAGCATGGCATTGTTCAGTTGGACAATCCTTCACGGGAGATTCGTCTGGGAAACAAGCTCCCAATGCTCACCCCGCACTGTGATCCAACCGTAAACCTGCATGATTTTTATTTCCCATATCGAGACGGGATGGTCCATGAGATATGGCCGATTTCAGCTAGAGGATTTTCACATTGAGTTTAGAAGTACCCTGGTTCGAGGATTTCTCCATAGGAGATGATTTGAGTGCCGTTCCCTCCGTCACCGTTACCGATGGCTACACTGCGATTCACCAGATGGTGTTTGGTGATCGCTCCCGGCTTCCGCTTGACCAGGTCCTGTCACGGAAGGTGACTGGCCAAAAGAGGTCGCTGGTTAATCCTGCACTGGTGAGCAACATAGCGATCGGTCAGAGCACGATACCGACTCAACGTGTACTCGGTAATCTGTTCTATCGGGGATTGCGTTTTCATAGGCCCGTTTATATCGGGGATACCTTAACGACGACAACGAAAGTTGTGGCGCTCAGGCAGAACGCTATTAAGCCGGGGCGACCTTCGTCCGGAATGGTTGGGCTGGAAATGCACGTGGTGAACCAGGAGGGTGAAACTGTCCTGCTATTCTGGCGATGTCCCATGGTGCCCTGCAAAGATAAGGACATCGATACCGGCCACAATGACGACCTGTCTTTCATGCCTGAGACTATTGATCAACAGGATCTGCTGGCTTCAGTACCTGACTGGAACCTGGAATTACTGCCATCCCTGACGGATGAGTTCAGCCCGGGAAGCGTGGTTAAGGTCGAAGCCAGGGACACTGTTACTTCAGCGCCAGAAATAGTTCGCATGACATTAAATCTTGCGATGACTCATACCGATGCAGGCCGGGGTGTGTATAAGAAGCGACTCGTATACGGTGGACACACCATCTCGCTGGCTGCTGCCCAGCTTTCAAGGGTACTGCCGTCGCTTGCAACGGTACTTTGCTGGTACAAATGTGACCACGTTGCACCCGTTTTTGAACAGGACATATTGAGTAGCGTCATTACGGTAAAAGGGGAAACGCCAGCGGGCAAGGGTAAAATTCTGGACCTGGGTATCGAGGTGTTTGCGGAAAGGGGCGCCGAGGCACCGGAACCCGGCAGTGATATTAAAGTGCTCGACTGGCAATTGGCTGTATTGGTTGGAGGTAAACATGTCTGAAGGTGTGTTGAGTGGTATGAAGGTAGTGGAGGGTTCTGCCTTCGTCGCAGCGCCTCTGGGCGGCATGACGCTGGCGCAACTCGGGGCGGACGTCATTCGGTTTGACCCGATTGG
>JABBBA010000378.1:5853-12223 GCA_018607685.1 K189A clade bacterium
CCGATTGGTGGTGGACTTGATTACCGAAGGTGGCCGATTGCTGATAATGGCATGAGTCTGTTCTGGGCAGGAATGAACAAAGGCAAACGGTCGTTCCAGGTCGATATTGGACACGCTGAAGGTCGTGAATTGATTATGGAGTTGCTCCGCGGAAATAGTCAGGAGGACGGGATCTTCCTGACAAACTTTCCGGAACGGGGATGGTTGGCGTATGAAAAGCTTAAGGAAGTCCGTGAGGATCTCATCTACGTGAATATTATGGGAGACAGGAGAGGTGGCTCTGCTCTTGATTACACGGTGAACTGTGCTGTTGGATTTGCGAGCGCTACCGGTGATCCATCGAATGAAGACCCTACCAACTACCTCTTGCCTGCCTGGGACAATATTACGGGGCAGATGTCTGCGGTGGCACTTCTGGCGGCAGACCGTTACCGGCGCATTAATGGTAAGGGACAACTTGTGAAGGTCGCCCTGAAAGACGTGGCAGTCGCAACCGCCAGCAACCTCGGCAATATTTCAGAGGTCACGATCAACAACGAAGATCGTCAGAAAGCAGGTAATTATCTGTATGGAGCCTTTGGTCGCGATTTCACTTCAAAAGATGGCGTCCGCGTCATGATTGTTGGCTTAACGCCGCGTCAGTGGAAGGGTATCGTTGTATCGATGGGTATTGCAGACCAGATTTCATCCCTGGAAAGCGAGTTGGGGTTCAGCCTCTCGGGAGAGGGTGAGCGATACAAGGCGCGTCACAAAATTGCTGAACTGGTCGAGCCCTGGTTTAGGTCAAAAGCCTATTCAGAAATTTGTCCGCTGTTTGATGAACACGCTGTTTGCTATGGACCCTACAGAACCTTCAGGGAGATGGTCGAAGATGATGACGACTGTTCGCTCGATAACCCGATGATGGGCACTGTCAGTCAACCCGACATTGGGGAGTATCTTGCCTCAGGGTCACCGATCCGATTCACAGATGACAATCTTGAAACGCTGCCTGCTCCGACACTTGGGCAACACACAGAGCAAATTCTTAAGGAAGAGCTGGCTCTGAGTGACGGCGAAGTCGGCCGCCTGAAGCAGGAAGGTATCGTCGCCTGGTAGTTGTACCGCGGTGTCAGTTCTTGAACCTGAATGTCGGAATGCCTTGATTTTATTGAGTATTTCCAATATTTGATGCCGATCAGCCCAGCCTTTTGTGATACAGTAACGCAAATTTTACTCTCCTCGGAGAATAGCCTTGTTTGAGTTGGTTCAGGCCGGTGGATGGCTAATGATCCCCATTCTTCTTTGTTCCGTCATTGCGGCAGCGATTACGGTGGAAAGGTTCTGGACGCTCCGTGCGGAGCAGGTAGCTCCGAGAAATTTGCTTGCCCAGGTCTGGACCTGGATCAAGAACAATGACATGGACAACCGCAGGTTACGAGAAGTGAAGAGCGGTTCACCTCTTGGACAGATACTTGCTGCTGGCATCACATCTCATCGCCGAGGCAGAGACGTGATGAAGGAGTCTATAGAAGAAGTCGCTGGCCATGTAGTTCATGAACTGGAGCGATATCTCAACACTCTGGGTACGGTGGCAGCGATCACTCCACTGCTTGGATTGCTGGGCACTGTCATAGGGATGATTAAAGTGTTTACGGCCATTCAGCTGGAAGGCACCGGTAATGCAGCCGTGCTGGCCGGTGGTATCTCAGAGGCACTCATCACCACCGCAGCCGGGTTAACCGTTGCCATTCCAAGCCTGTTTTTCTACCGTCATTTTCAACGTAGGGTTGATGAGTTGGTAATCTATATGGAGCAGGAAGCACTGAAGCTCGTTGAAGTGCTTAATGCTGACCGTACGGACAAAGCTGATGTGAAGCGTCCGGATACGGCTCAGGCAGCCAACAGGTGAAGTTCTCCCGGCGTGTTCGTCAGGAGGTAGAGGTAAATCTGACGCCGCTGATTGATGTGGTGTTTCTTCTACTGATCTTTTTTATGGTATCAACGACTTTCACAAAAGAAACTCACCTTTCGATTGATCTTCCAGAAGCCAGTTCGCAATCGAGTCGTGCAGCCGATCTGCAGATTGAAATTTCGATCACCCGGGAAGGTAGCTTCGCGATAAACGGTGTCGCGTTGATCAACCGTGAGCAAAACACCCTCCGTGCTGCTATAGAGAAAGTCAGTGAAGGTGATACTGCGATTCCACTAGTGATCACCGCTGATTCAGCTACTCCTCACCAGTCCGTTGTGACAGCGATGGATGTTGCGGGTCAGCTCGGATTCTCTCACCTGAGCATCACGACCACACTGACCAAGCCGGCGAGTTAAGCATGGCTGGCGACGAACAAAAATCTGACCTCGCGATCTATCGCAGACTGTTAACTTACGTTCTGCCTTACTGGGCAGCCTTTTTGATCAGCATTGTTGGTTTCCTGGTCTATTCACTGTCGAATGTCTCTTTTGTCTGGCTGATCAGCTATATCGTTGATTCCCTGCAGTCAGGTGCCGCTCCGATGGCGACTGAGGTAAAGCAATATTTATCAACGATTCTTGGGGAAGAGGGTGATCTTAATCGGACCCTCATACCTGTACTGATTGTGTTGATCGCAACGACACGTGGGCTGGGCGCATTTGTAGGTAACTATTTCATCGCCTACGTATCGAACAATCTTGTGCACAACCTGAGGCAAGAGTTGTTTGACCGGCTGCTGACGTTACCCAGTGCTTTCTATGACAGGCACGCGATGGGTCATTTGGTGGCTAAGGTAACGTACCATGTTGCCCAGGTGACGGGTGCAGCGACCGATGCGGTGAGAGTCATTATTCGGGAGGGGTTTACGGTCCTCGGATACATGGGCTATCTCCTTTTCCTTAGCTGGAAACTCACATTGGTATTCATTGCCGTGGGTCCAGTGATTGCTGTGTTGGTAGGCTTCGCCGGTAAGCGGTTCAGGCGAATCAGCCAGCGTATTCAGAATTCAATGGGTGACGTTACGCATGTCGCATCTGAAGCGGTTCAGGGCTACCGTGAAGTCAGGACGTTTGGCGGCAGTGACTACGAAAGCGAACGCTTTAATAAAGTGAGTCAGGACAATCGCCGGCAATCGATGAAAATGGTGGTGACATCGTCACTCGCAACGCCTGCCATTCAGATCATGGTTTCTTTTGCGCTGGCAGGTCTTGTTTGGCTGGTGCTGGACCCTGTCTTCCTGTCGAACATGTCTACGGGTGCTGTCATTGCGTTTATCACTACTGGCGGTTTGCTGGCAAAGCCAATACGCCAATTGTCAGAGGTCGTCGCTACCGTGCAGAAGGGCCTGGCAGCAGCCGAAGATATTTTTGACGTATTTGATGAAGAAATCGAGATAGACGACGGTAAGCTTGAGATCGAGAGGGTTGCCGGGAAAGTCGAATTCAGGAATGTAGAATTCGGATATCAGGGCGCGTCGAACACTGTGTTGAAGGGAATTAGCTTCACTGTAAATCCTGGTGAGACCGTAGCTCTGGTGGGTCGATCTGGTAGTGGTAAAAGCACACTGGTGGGTCTGATACCGCGTTTCTATGCCCCGAACACCGGTGAGATTTTGATAGACGGCCATCCTATAGACTCATTCACGCTCGACAACCTCAGGCAACACATCGCGATTGTGAGTCAGCAGGTAACCCTGTTCAACGATACAGTCATGCGGAACGTAGCCTATGGCACACTCCAGGGAGCAGGCAGGGAAGCGATCAGGGACGCCGCAGAAAAAGCATATGCCTGGTCGTTTATAAAAGAACTGGACTCCGGGCTTGATACGATTGTCGGTGATGATGGCGTTCTTTTGTCCGGAGGTCAGCGGCAGCGACTCGCTATTGCACGAGCGTTCCTTAAGGATGCGCCGATCCTGATTCTCGATGAGGCAACTTCGTCACTTGATACGGAATCTGAACGTTATATTCAGGCGGCGCTTGAAGCTGTCGTTCAGGGTCGAACCACTTTCATTATTGCGCACCGGTTGTCGACGATTGAGAATGCAGATCGGATATTTGTTATTGATGAAGGACAGATAGTAGAAGAGGGCAACCACACGGAGCTGTTAGCGAAAGGCGGGTTCTATTCTCAGTTGCACGCCAAGGATGAGATAGCCGACGATACGCCTTCTAAACCTCAACTGAAAACCGAAGGCTTTCAGTTTGAAACAAGACTGCACAAAACCCGGGGTGTTGGTTCCAGTTTACTGGTTGATGCCTGGTACAACGATACGTTGTGGGTGAAGGCGTTTACACCGCTTGCCTACCTTTACCGATTGCTCGCCTCGGTTCGAAGAAGCTGGCTGGAAAATCGTCAGGCCTGGAAATCCCCCGTGCCGGTTATCGTCGTAGGCAATATTTCGGTCGGTGGTTCAGGTAAGTCCCCTCTGGTTATTGGGATTGTTCAGTACCTGAAGGATCTGGGGCTAAAACCAGGCGTTGTAAGCCGGGGGTACGGGGGTGTGTCGAACCATTACCCCGAGGAAGTGTCGATGACCTCCTCGGCATCTGAAGTCGGTGATGAGCCTCTGATGATATACAAGCGAACCGGCGTCCCGGTGGTTGTGGATCCAGACAGGGTTCGCGCAGTGAAAGCGCTGACCGACCATCATGAGTGTGATGTCGTGGTGAGTGATGACGGGTTGCAACACTATGCCCTGGGGAGAGACATAGAAATTGCGGTAGTCGATGGCGTACGAGGCCTGGGGAATGGACTTTGTCTACCTGCTGGACCGCTCAGAGAGCCAGCGTCGCGATTGGCCGAAGTTGACCTGGTCGTCATTAATGGCGAGGACAGCGTGCAGCGACCAGGTAAGGTTGCAAATAGCTCAACCATGCAATTGAGACCCGTCAGGCTTGTGAATATAACTACTGGCGAAGGGGAGTCAGTCGATTCACTTGGCGACAGGACTGTTCATGCGGTGGCTGGAATCAGTCACCCCGGACGTTTTTTTAGTACGCTCAAATCCCTTGGACTTGTGGTGATACCCCACGAGTTTCCGGACCACCATGCGTTTACCATTGAAGATGTCAAGTTTGACGACAATATTCCGGTTGTAATGACAGAGAAGGACGCAGTGAAGCTCGACTCACTCGGGCTGCCAGAAGATCTATACTGGTATCTCGAAGTTGAAGCCTGCTTTGATACCACAAAAGTTGATGCCCTTCTGAAAAAGGCAGGCATTGAAAAAATACAACGCACTACTGGAGGTTGATATGCCTGTAGATAAAAAACTATTAGCGATTCTTGTTTGCCCTATCTGCAAAGGGGAGTTGACCTTTGATAAAGAAAATGAAGAGCTTGTTTGTCACGCAGAGAAACTTGCTTTTCCAATTCAAGACGACATTCCAATCATGCTGGAATCAGAAGCCCGTCGATTGGAAGTGGATGAATCGTCATAGCTGGTTTTAATGTCATCATTCCCGCCCGGTATGAGTCAACCAGGTTCCCGGGAAAGCCGCTGATCGATCTGGCCGGTAAGTCTATGATCCGACGAGTCTATGAGCAGGCATCAAATAGCAATGCCGCTGCAGTCTACGTGGCGACAGATGATGTGCGTATCGCTGACGAAGTTGAGAGCTTCGGTGGCCGAATTGTTATGACCAGTCCGGATCATCCTACGGGTACCGATCGTATCTTTGAGGCCGCCAACCGAATCGGGTTGCGTGATGAGGACATCGTTGTAAACGTCCAGGGAGATGAACCACTCATCCCTCCCTCTGTCATCAACAAAGTGGCAGAGATGATTGATCCAGGTGTTCAGATGTCGACCCTCTGTGAACTGATCGATAATCCTGCCGAAGTGTTTGACCCCAATGTAGTTAAGGTCGTGTTTGATGCTAACGGCCTTGCCCTGTATTTTTCACGGGCACCGATTCCCTGGTCCCGGGATCATTTCGGGTCCGGCACGGTTCCTGAAGGCATAAGCTGGTACCGCCATCTGGGTATCTATGCTTATACTGCGGCGATGCTGGCAAGGTTCGTCACCTGGAATCCAGGGCCCCTTGAAGAAGCGGAAAAGCTGGAACAGCTCCGCGCGCTATCAAACGGAGAGAAGATCAGAGTTGCCGTCTCTCCAGATAAAATTCCACCCGGGATTGACGTCCCGGAAGATGTTGAACGCACGCTTAAAGTCCTGAAGGAGGGCGCATGAGTTACTCGGTTATTGTCAAAGAAGACTGCGCTACCTGTCAGTTAGTAGTCCCCGTTATTAAACAATTGGAAGAGGATGAAGCGCTAACAATATACAGTCAGGATAACGCGCAGTTTCCACCGGGAGTATCTGTGATTGACGATACGCAGCTCGAGTACTCCTGGCGTCGTCGAATCGAAACGGTCCCGACGTTGATTAAATTTGATGAAAATGGTGAAGAG
>JABBBA010000378.1:12233-15520 GCA_018607685.1 K189A clade bacterium
AGCCACTGGCGTTTGATTTGCCTGACTTCCGTCCGGGTTGCGGCTCGAAGAGCCAGGATCCTGGCATGCCAGAAAAACTGGCGGCACGGTTTGACAGGGATAAGCTGCAATCACGTGAGCTGACCATCGCAACGGACGAAGATGACATGGAGGCCTGCTTCGACCGGGGCTGGTCCGACGGACTGCCCGTGGTGCCCCCAACACCCGTACGTGTCATGCGCATGCTAACAGGCACCGGCAGGTCGCCGGATGAGGTTGTTGGTGTTGTTCCACCCGACCTGGTGCCATGTACGATAGAGAAAATCGCAATCAATGCGGTGCTGGCCGGATGTAAACCCGAATACCTGCCGGTTGTAATTGCAGCCGTAGAGGCCGCTTTGCAGGATGAGTTCTGCATGCACGGTTTATTGGCGACGACATATTATTCAGGGCCCCTGGTGATCGTTAACGGGCCCCTCAGCCGCGCTATCGGTATGAATTCCAAAGGCAATGCCCTTGGGCAGGGTAACAGGGCGAATGCGACTATAGGCCGGGCTCTACAGCTGGTTATTCGGAATATCGGTGGTGGCAAGCCGGGAGGTGTAGATCGATCGGTGTTTGGTAACCCCGGAAAGTACACCTACTGCTTCTCAGAAGACGAGACTAATTCCTGCTGGGAATCATTAGCGGTCGAAAAAGGGTTTTCTGAAACCGCATCTACGGTGACCTTGTTTGCGGCCGATGGAATGCAGGGAATTGTTGACCAGAAATCTCGCGATCCCGAATCGTTGAGCCGCAGTTTTGCAGCTGCACTAAGAGTAGTAGGTCACCCCAAAATGATTCTGGCATCGGACGCAATACTGGTTGTTTCGCCCGAGCATGAACGGGTCTATCGACTGGCGGGCTGGAGCAAGCAGGATGTGAAGGATTACATCAATAAATTGCTGACGATCGATGGTTCTGAACTGGTCGCAGGTGCAGGCGGGATTGCTGAGGGAATTCCAGAGAAGCTGGCGGGTAGACAGTTACCTAAATTCAGGGAAGGTGGACTTAATATTGTCAGGGCTGGTGGCAGCGCTGGTATGTTTTCTGCCATTATTGCGGGGTGGGGTGCCAGCGGTACCATTGGTAGCACGCCTGTTACTCGTGAAATAAAGTAAGAAGAAAGGGAAAAATGATGACTACATTTATGGATCCAACCTCGGAGCGGTCGCCTGAAAACAGGCAGCCATTGCCGAGACCAGCAGACCTGGAAGGTAAGACCGTAGGGTTGCTTGATATATCCAAGCCCAAGGGAAATATCTTTATCGACCGACTCGAAGACCTTCTCGTTCAGAAAGGCCTGACCACCAAACGCTACATCAAACCGACATTCACAAGAGTTGCACCTGTTGAACTTAATCAACAGATCGCGGCGGAATGTGATGTGGTCATTGAATCGCTAGCGGACTGAGGTTCGTGCACGTCGTGCAGTTTGCATGACATTATGGACCTGGATAGCAGGGGAATTCCTGGAGGATTCGTTGCTTCCACAGAATTTATTGAAGCGGCGAAAGCGCAGGCTGAGTCCTTGGGCTTTGACCCCTATAAAGTGTTTGTTGGCCATCCGATACAGGATAGAACAGATGCTGAAATGCAGACGCTTGCTGAAGAAGCATTCGAGGATATTCTGGCCATGATTCTCGAGAAAAAATAGCGATCAAAGAAGTGGCAGGTGCCACTGCCGCTTCCTGATTTCTGTTCTCAATGTGAATCCACCTGGGCATGTCGATTGAAGATCCACCAGAACGTATCACTGGCTGACAAGAACACTTTGCGTCTGGAGGCCAGGGCAGAGTGGTATTGTGAAGTCTCTTCCCTTGATGAGCTCCTGGAGGCCGCTGCGTTTGCACTGGCCCATAAGCTCAATGTGATCTCTTTGGGAGAAGGCAGTAATATTGTTCTCGCCGATAATCTGCCCGGTTTGGTTATCAAGAATCGAATTCAAGGCGTGACATACAATGCCGAAGTTGTGCATACAGCGGGTGGTGAAAACTGGCATCAACTGGTTCGCTCAACCGTTAGTTCCGGGCTGTTTGGTCTGGAGAACCTCGCTCTAATCCCAGGTACGGTCGGCGCAGCCCCTGTTCAGAACATCGGTGCTTACGGTGTGGAAATATGCGACAGGTTCCTTTCGCTCAGGGCTCTCCACCTTCCTACTTTGGAGCACAGGTCGTTTGGAAAGAAAGAATGTGACTTCGCTTACAGGGACAGCCTGTTCAAACGAAGTGATGAATGGATGATCACAGAAGTCAGTTTGGCCCTTTCTAAGACCAGTGAGTATGTGACGACTTACCCTGGAATTGTTAGCTACATAGAAGAACACGGGCTTGGCACTACCGGTGAGTCTATCTTTGAGGCGGTGTCCCATATCCGGGCGCAAAAGCTGCCGAATCCCTTAGTGATACCGAATGTGGGCAGTTTCTTTAAGAACCCTGTGGTGAATGCAGACCAGGCAGAATCCATCGCAACAGAATTTCCTGATGTCGTGCAATATGACGTGATCGCAGGGAAAAAGCTGTCAGCCGCGTGGCTCATTGATCAGCTGGGCTTGAAAGACTATGGAGTAGGTCAGTTTGCGGTATCAGACAAGCATGCACTGGTCATCATCAACAAAGGTAACGGTAAGCAGCAGGAATTGTTTGAACTGGTTGATGTCATCAACAGGAAGGTGAAGGACACCTTCGGGATAGAGCTGGAAATTGAACCCAGACTCTACCCAAAAGGTTTTGTGATGTCCTGCTAAGAGGCTTTGTCTGCCTCGTCTGCGTTACTGGACTGGCGGGCAGCCCTGGGATCGTTTGAGATACGGCCTACACGACTGGGGTGTGATTCCGTTACCGTCCGAGTTGTTGTTAATGGACTCGGCGCTGCCGTTTTAGCCACCGCTGGTTGTAACACCGTTGACTGGCGTGGTTTGCCCGGGTTATCCCTTGGATCATTTCCGATTCGTCCCAGAGAAGCTGGATGCGCTGTCGTCTTCGCTGCAACGCTAGCCTGTGCCTCTTGCTTCTTCGGTTGACTGTCTGGTTGTTCTGCCTCGTTTGAGGTGACAACCGCCTCCGCAGGGGCTTCTTGTTTCGCCTCTGCCTGTTTCGCCTCTGCAGGAGCCTGTTCCGTTTTCAGGACCGGCGTTTCTTTAGCAACAACCGGAGTTGCTGCTGCTTGCTCAGGTGCTTTTGGCGATTCAGGTGCTGCAACAGGTACCGGTGTTGCCGCTTGCTCAGGCGCTACTGCCTGTTCAGAGACTTCCGCTACGGCTGGAGCAT
>JABBBA010000292.1:0-2957 GCA_018607685.1 K189A clade bacterium
GGCTGGCAGTATGCAACGTTGATTTCGCCGATTTTTGTCATCTTTCTGCTAACCAAAATTTCAGGGGTCAGGATGCTTGAACATCGTGCGAACAAGAAATGGGGTGCGGACCCGGAGTATCAGTTCTATCGATCAAATACGCCTGTCCTGGTTCCCAGACCTCGGTTTTAGCTACTTCCTGTGCAATACGACGGGTAAGTTTCCATAACCTTTGACGAACGCGCTTCGGATATAAGAAGGCTCTCCAACAACTTCTACCTTGTCAAAGCGCTTCATAATCTCTTCCCAGACTATCCTTAACTGCATTTCTGCGAGTCTGTTACCCATGCATCGATGAATGCCGAACCCGAAAGACAGGTGCTGTCGCGGCTTGGCTCGATCGATGATGAATTCGTTTGGTGATTCAATCGCTGATTCGTCCCGATTTCCGGATACGTACCACATGACAACCTTGTCGCCTTTCTTGATGGTTTTACCTCCAACGACGGTGTCTTCGAGGGCGCGTCTGCGCATATGGGCAAGTGGTGTCTGCCAGCGAATAATCTCGGGTACCATGCTTGGAATGAGTCCGGGGTTTTCCCTTAGCTTTTGGTACTGGTCCGGATTCTGATTAAGTGCGAGAACGCCGCCGGTGATAGAGTTACGGGTGGTGTCATTACCCCCAACAATCAGCAGGATCAGGTTGCCCAGAAATTCAAAGGGACGTTCAAGCAGGTCTTTTGTCGATTCACCATGAGCGAGCATCGTGATCAGGTCATTGTCGCCTGGTGTGTGCTGTCGCTGTTTAAAGATTTCTGTAAAGGTTGTGAGACATTCAACCAGTTCTTCACGGCGTTGATCTTCGGACTCGACGATCCCCTGTTCAAGGTTCGCAGTCGCAACGTCGGACCAGCGAGTCAATTTTCGGCGCTGCTCGAATGGAAAGTCGAAAAGGGTTGCCAGCATCTGGGTGGTCAGTTCTATAGAGATTCTATCGACCCAATCGATTTCTTCACCGACAGGTAATGCGTCCAGCAAAGCTGCTGCGCGAGACCGGATGGTTGATTCCAGCTTAACCAGGTTTATCGGAGCAACTACCGGGCTGACAACCTTTCTCTGATCATCGTGTTTTGGTGGGTCCATCGCAATAAACATTGGCAGCGTAAAATCTTCATCCTGGTCAGCGAGCGTGATGCCGCCTTCTGAGGAGAACACCTTATGATTAGTGTCTACATGCATGATGTCTTCGAAGCGAGTGATAGACCAGTAGGGGCCGAACTCACTTTCTTCGCAATAATGTACTGGAGCTTCTTTTCGGAGTCGCTCGAAATATGACCAATGGGCGTTCTGTTCAAACAGGTGCGCCTGGGCAACATTAAAGTTTCCGTCAAGTGGGATCGAATAAGGATCTACAACAACTTCTTCGTTGGTATTGATTGCTTCACTCATTTCTGGCTCCGTGTAATTGCGTGGACGTGTGTGGCCTAGTACTGAAATTCGGGCAGGTTTACGACAAGACCGTTTAAGTCGTCAGTCACTGGGATCTGGCATGCGAGACGAGAATTAGGTTCCCGGTCAGGGTTTAGATCCAGCATTGAATTCTCCTGGTCATCGGCTGCGCCAACCCGGTCCATCCATTCGCTATCAATCAGAACGTGGCAAGTTGCGCAGGAGCATTCGCCGCCGCAGTCAGCATCAATGCCTGGAACCAGATTATCGAGAGCAACTTTCATGACCGAATCACCACTTTCCCCATTGATAGTAGTGGTCTCGCCAGAAAACTGAACAAAGGTAACTTTTGCCATTTGACCAACCCCTTCAGGTAAAAGAGGCGAAATTAGCAACAAAGGCGGGCATGATAAAGGTGGGATATGGACAAAAAATGATCTTATTAGGACAAAATGGGTGGAGTTACAAGGATAGAGTGAAAAGAGCGGAGCAAATAGAACCGGAATTGGCCAGTAGAGGCAGCCTGTGTACCCTGCGGCCTCCAGGGACTAACCCTCTAGCGCAGTTGCCTAAAACAAGCCTGTACCTGTTCGATCAGTGATTGAGGTTGTTCAAAGGCCGCAAAGTGGCCACCTTTCTCCATTACCTCAAAGTGAATCAGGTTGGTAAAACGTGCCCTGGCCCATCTTTCGGAAGTCTTGAAGATCTCCTTGGGAAAGATCGTACATCCGACAGGAAGCTCAATGGGGTCCCTGTTCGTACCTCCGAAGCTCTCCCAGTAAATCCTGGCAGAGGATGCGCCCGCATCTGGTAGCCAGTACATCATCACGTTATCCAATAGCTCATCACGGGACGCTACGTTTTCGGGATGTCCGTTGCAATCCATCCACTGGTAAAACTTCTCAAGGATCCACGCGGCCTGGCCTATTGGTGAGTCGGCAAGGCCGTAACCCAGTGTTTGAGGCCGGGTGCTTTGTTGTTTGGAATAACCTGAATCATGATCCTGGTAAAACTGCATGGATTTCAGGGCGTCGGTTTCCTGATCTGTGAGATTGTCCATATTGTTCGGGTCAGGTGGCGCTATTGGCATATTCATGTGAATGCCTATGCAATGCCCCAGGTTCTGTGTGCCGATTTGCGCGGTTACAATCGAACCCCAGTCACCGCCCTGAGCGACATAGCGGTTGTATCCCAGGCGGACCATTAGCTCATCCCAGGCAGAGGCAATTCTGTCGATATTCCAGCCCGGGGAAACCGGCTTATCCGAATAACCGAAGCCGGGGAGGGTGGGAATAACAAGGTCGAAGGCATCGCTTGCCGTGCCACCGTGTGCAGTTGGATTGGTCAAAGGCGCGATAACTTTTTGGAATTCAACGATTGAGCCAGGCCAACCATGGGTCATCAGCAAGGGGAGGGCGTCGGGTTCGGCTGATTTGATGTGTAAAAAGTGAATGCCCAGGCCGTCTATTTCCGTTTTGAACCCAGGCCATTGGTTCAGAAGCGCCAGGCGGGCTGGCCAGTCATACTGG
>JABBBA010000292.1:2967-15416 GCA_018607685.1 K189A clade bacterium
CTGGTTTAACCAGTAGTCGTGGATCTCTTTCATGTAAGAGAGCGGAATACCCTGGGACCAGTCCTGTGGTGTTTCCTTATCAGGCCAGCGCGTCAGCGCCAATCGTTGTTTAAGATCATTCAGTTCCTGTTCTGAAGTCTGGATGGTGAAGGGGTCGATACTTGTCATCACTATGCTCCCATCTGGAAATCTGGTCTTGAAATGTGCCCAGGTTATTTGCCGGGATGGATAACGATTTTCCCGATCGCCTTTCGGTCAAGCATTTTCATCATGGCTTTTCCTGTATCGTTCAACCTGAATGCTTCGCCGGACTGTGGGCTAATCTTACCTGACGTGATCCACTCCATCAGGGTGTTAAGGACTTCTTTGGCAACCGATGGATTGGCGGCGATGTGCCCGCCCCAGTTGACGCCGATGATCGAGCAGCGTTTTAACAGTACAAGGTTCACCGGAAATTTTGGAATGTCCCCTGAGGCAAACCCCACGACGAGGAAACGTCCATCGGGCCCCAGGGATCTTAGCGCAGGTTCAGCGTAGTCACCGCCAACGGGATCGTAAACGATATCCAGCGGCGTTCCGCCCAGGATCGTTTTCAGTTCTTCACGCCAGTTTTTTGAGTTGTAGTTAACAACGTCATCTGCACCGGCGGCCAGACAAGCTTCTCTTTTTTTCTTGCTGGAAGCCGCTGCAATTACCCTCGCGCCTTTGGCCTTGGCAACGTCGATAGCAGCGACACCGACGCCACCGCTCGCACCCAATACCAACACAGTTTCCTTTGCCTTAATGTTTCCACAGTACACAAGTCCATGATACGCCGTGCAATAGTTCACGAGGAAACTGGCGGCGTTGTCATAACTGAGTGAGTCTGGAATGGGCGTGCATCGACCTTCATCCAGGGTAATGTATTCTGCCAGCCCTCCCGTCGAGGGGGTGGCCAGCACACGTTGACCCTGGCGTAGATGTTTAACCTTGTCGCCCGCAACCTCGATGACCCCTGAAACTTCGTTACCAGGAACAAAGGGTAATGATGGTTTAATCTGGTAGAGGCCGGCGACTGTTAGTGCATCGACATACCCGAGTCCCGTTGCTTCGACTTTGATGAGTACCTGATTTTCTTCCGGGACAGGTTGTGGTATCTCGTGGATTTCCAACGAGTCAGGGTTGGCAAATGATTCACAAACAATCGCGCGCATTAAGGGTTTTCATTGGGTAGTGGATAGCGGGGCATTTTAAGTGAATTGGCTTGCGGTAGCTAGTTCGCGTCGAGAGCAACCAATCGCGGTGGCCATTATTTTTTAACGGATTGACGGTTAAATCAGAAGTTCCCTCGCTACATGGCCAAAGATGTTCCAGATGGCTTATGATTCGCGATCTGCTCCTTAGAAGCGGTACTGATATGGTTTTCCCTGAACTGAAGTCGCCGGACGATTTCGATTCGATCCTCTGCAACGCAAAGACACTTAGACCCTGGCTGGCGATGCAGTCCGAGGCGATAGAAAGCGCACGAAAATTACCTGAGGGTGTTGTGGACGCGTTGATTGCCGCAGGCGCATTTCGTATGAACATGCCGCGCATTTGGGGTGGCCCTGAGCTGACGTCAATGGAGCAGGTTGAAGTCATCGAACAATTATCCCGGGGTGACACATCGGTTGGCTGGTGTGTGATGATTGGCTGCGATTCGGGTATTTATTCCGGTTTCCTGGATGATTCCGTCGCCAGAGACCTGTATCCGCACCTGGATATGATTCAGGCGGGATGGGTCTATCCGGTTGGCCGCGCGGAAGAAATTGATGGTGGGTACCGGGTTTCCGGGCAGTGGATGTTTTGTAGCGGATCTTCCCACGCGGATATGATTGCCGCGGGCTGTACCGTATATAGAAATGGTGAACCCGTGATTGGCGCCGCCGGTTTACCGGAATGGCGGCTTGTGATTGCCCCCCGGTCTCACTGGAGAATTAGTGACACCTGGCACACAACAGGTCTAAAAGGCACAGCCAGCAATGACTACACGACGATGGAAGAGTCGATGGTAATCCCGAGGGAGCATACGTTTTCTTTTTTGGAACCGAAACGCGATGGGATTTTGTGGCAACGGCCCGACACTTTATTGCGCAAGATGTCTGGCATTCCTCTAGGGCTTGCCCGTCGTACAATTGACGATGTGACTGAGTTGATGCACACGAAAGTTGGTCGGCAGGGAGTAGGCCATTATCGCGAGATCCCAAGAATCCAGTCTGCCATCGCAGATGCTGAGATGATGCTAGGCAGTGCGAGATCCTATGTTTTTAGTGCCCTGGAAACTCAATGGCGGAAACAGGAGGACGGTGGGTCACTGACAAACCAGGAAAGAGCAGATGTATGGTTGTCCCGGTTAAATGCATTCCAGAGCGCGCGGCGGATTACGGTACTGATGTATGACACCCTGGGTGGAGATGCGATCTACACAAGAAAATCGGCACTTGATCGGGGGCTTCGGGATGCGACTACAATGTGTCAGCACATAGTGGGGCAACGAAAAGAACTGGAGAATGTCGGCGCAATGTTGCTTGAAGCAGAGCAGCGACCCTCGTCGCCCATGCTCTAATTACGGATATCTCAGATGAATTTAAAGGCAAGACTGGAACAGGGTGAAACGGTAACGGCACCGGGGGTATTTGACCCATTTTCTGCAAGGATCGCTGACACGTCAGGTTTTGATGTTCTGTATATGACCGGCTACGGCGTTAATGCGACCTTGCTGGGAGAACCTGATGCGGGATTCGCATCCTATTCCGAGATGGTTGGCAGGTTACGGGCGATTGTTAATGTGACTGATGCCGCTGTCATCGCGGATGGCGATACGGGATTCGGTGGTCTCGCGAACGTTGAACGGGCAGTGGCGGGTTATGAAGCCGCCGGTGCCGATGCGATCCAGCTTGAGGATCAGGAGTTCCCCAAACGGTGCGGGCACACCCGGAATAGGAAAGTGATTGCGACCGAGGATATGGTCAAGAAAATTCAGGTTGCCGCTGCGGCCAGGGTGTCCGATGACTTTCTGCTAATTGCCCGGACCGATGCGTTAAGTGAACACGGGATAGATGAAGCCTGTTCGAGGGCCGAATCGTACTTAAAGGCCGGTGCGGATATATTGTTTATTGAATCCCCGGAAAATGAGTCCCAGATGAGCCGGATCTGTGAGACATTCAAGGGAACCCCGCTCGTTGCCAACATGGTGGCTGGTGGGAGGACTCCGTTGCTGCCTGACGAGGATCTATTCGCGATGGGTTTCCAAATTGTGATCCATCCAATCTACCTGCTGGGTGCTGCTCTTGATGCAATGGGCAGTGCTTTGGCGTCACTTCGAGGCGGTTCAGAAACAGGTGTGGCCGACATTAACTCACTGAACGAGCTGCTTGAGTTCTCCCGCATTTGGGACATGGATGATCGGTATCGATAGTCAGTATGCCAGGCAGTTTGCTAGCTTATCGTGGTATCGCACATCAACCTGCGTTCATTGCATAAGTTGGGTGCGGGAAAGAGTATCTGCTTGCCTGGATTAACTGGATACTGCTTATCAACTCCCGGATACAACCACCGATCGTTTAGGAAAAATACTTGTACAAATACAAATTGAAGGAAGTCGATAGATGATGTCGAAGATGACTAACAAATGAAGAGTGCATACCTGCTTGTCTTGTTTGTATTGGCTGGCTGTGCAACTGAAGGTTACATGGGTGACACTCCAGCAATCAGTCCGGCGGGTCCAGAGGGTGACCTGATAGTGGAGATGCAGGACGGTAACATGATCTGTGTCATCGAGAATAATGACGCGGAGAATCGATCCTGTGTTCCCGTGGTGCATAACATTAAGGATAAGCCTAGATGACTATTGGGATTGGGCTGGGGATATCGCGCTTTCCGTTTGATACGGCACGGGATTATTGGAATTGGGTTGACCGTTGTGAAGCAGGTGGTGTTGATTCTATCTGGCAGACAGATCGTCTTGTGTCGAAGGAGGCCATGCTGGAATGTATTTCGACAATGGCTGCGCTGGCAGGCCATACAGAGAAACTCCGTTTTGGGATGAACGTCGCATCAATTGCTCTACGGGATCCACTCTTAACGGCTAAGCAGTGTGCGACGATTGATTTTCTAAGTGAGGGAAGACTCCTGCCTGCATTTGGTCTGGGTAGTGCGCTTTCCCAGGATTATTCCGCGACTGGCACGCAGACGAAGAGGCGGGGCAAGAAAGCAGACGAAGCCCTCGACCTGGTGGCTCGACTCTGGTCAGAGAATGACGTTGATTTCGACGGAGAATTTTTCCAATACGAAGGAGCGTCGATTTCTCCAAAACCGGCTAACTCGAACATTCCATTGTGGATTGGTGGCTCGAGCGAGGTTGCCATGCGCCGCACGGCGAAATATGGCACAGGCTGGCTAGGAGGTATAGACACGCCTGAGCAAGCCAGGGTGGTGGTAGATGGCATAAAATCTGCTCTTCTGGAAACTGGCCGCACCATCGATGAAGACCATTACGGGGCTTCCTTTCTGTTTCGTTTTGGAAGCCCTGAAGATGATGTTGTAGCAACTACCGCCAGGGGGCTTGGGGCAAGGTTAAAGAAATCACCGGATAGATATCTGGTAGCGGGTGATGCAGAAGCGATGGTCGTTCGAATTCGGGAGTTTATGGATGCCGGTTGCCAGAAGTTTGTGATGCTGCCGATGGCAAATGGTACGCCGGACGTTATGGAGCAAACGCGGCTCTTTATAGAGGAGGTCCTGCCGGAATTTGATTGATATCAATCAGGCTATCCAGTCGGGCCATCCAATAGGGCTATCCAATAGGACTATAGCTGGTCGACCACTTCCTGGAACTGATCGTAGATTTCATCCTCAAGGTAGTCCTTAAACTCTCCCGCATCGAAGTACACGCCTCTGCAGGAGGGACAGCATTCGAACTTTATCTCAAACGGGTCCGTATGTAGTATCTGTTCCATTTTGGTCTGGCATTTGGGGCAGGCTACATCAAGAATTTCATTAAACCGGGCGCCAACAAATTCATCGCCGATATCGATCGACTCTGCGCCTTTCATGCTCCGCAGGGTTTCCTTCTCAAGATGATCAAAGAACAAGCCATGGCATTTTTCGCATCGATCAACTTCAACACTGTTAAAGTCGATGGTGCTCATTGGACCTAAACACTTGGGGCATTTCATGCTTTATACCTTCAGTTAATCAGCCTTAGTCGTGGATAACTATCTGGTGAAAATCTGTGTGGCTGAAGAATATCACAGCTGAGACTTTGACTAGAAGTCTGGTCGATAGATGATTTCCAGGCCTGTATATCGTGGCTGGTTATATTCGGTAAACGTATTCAGGATGGGTACGTTCCGACTGCCTTCAACCGGCAGAATCGCGGTCTGGCTGATACCCTGGATGTTCTGGATAAATTCCTTATTCTTAACGTTATTGCTGAACAGGCGGAAGACCCATTCTTCCCAGTGGTAACTAATTGAAAGATCTACAGATGCCCAATTGTTTACCTCACCCTCGGGTAAGAGAGGGTAAGTCTGGTAATCCTTAAGAAGTCTGTAACCCGCATAGGTTTTAATCTGGCCCAGGGCAAACGGGAAGGAATAGTGGGCGCCAACGTAAAGATTGTTACCAGGAGCGCGCTCCGGTGACAGGTAACTAAGGTCTACGGAGCCACCTGGGTTAGCAAGATCCTCCGTGAGATATTTCGTGTAGTTTGAATTGGTGTGAGCATACGATAACTCAACAAACAGGTTTTCCAGGGGAGTGCTTTTGAGCTCGAGCTCCCAGCCGTTGATATCAACGTCTGCGATGTTGTCTAAAGTGGATTCAATTACACCTTCAGAGGCGTAGGCATCAGAGCGCTCAACTTTGTCGTCGATTTTGGTCTCATAAAAAACGAGATTAACGCGAAGTCTATCGTCCCACCAATCGCTCTTGAGCCCCAGTTCTGCTGTCAGGCTGGTTTCCGAGCCATATGCTTGTCCGGAAAACGCAGACATTGCGTTCTCGTCGAAGCCACCGGGCAGAAAACCTTCCGAGACGCGAGCGTAGATCATTGCTGCTTCGTCTACCTTGTAGGAGATGCCGCCGGAGAAAAGTAGCTCTTTTGAGTTTTTTGAACCCTTGATCAACGTTCGAAGCGGGCTCAACGAATCGCCCAGCCGAATGCGTGAAGGGCTGTGTTTGAAGTCCCGCTCAACCTCGGTCCCCCGTACGCCCAGATCTGCGATCCATTGATCATTGAGAACATACTCTACGTGTGCAAATCCGGAATACAGTTTCGATTTCTGTTCCGAACGGAGCTCCTGGATTTCGCCTGCCGCGTGCCCTTCAGAATACCCGGCATCACCAAGTTGTTTGAGTATGTGGAATTCCTGTTGGAATATGTCGTACGAAGTGTCCATGTAGTAGAACCCGGCGCTATAGCTCAACTTATCATTGAGTTCCCGGTAGGCAGTAATTTCCTGGCTAAACTGGTCGTAGGACTGGTCCTGGCTAAGATGATAAAAATCAGCATTCGAAGCATCCATGTCCAGGTCCATGAAATCGTTTGTGTCCCTGTAACCGGTGATGCTTGTAAACGCGTGGCCCATCGCGTCGAACTCAACTTTTAGCGTGTGGTGATCAGCATCAAATCCAGCATCATTGCTGTAATTCTGGGCAGTTCTGTTAAGGGAATCGAGCTCAGGGTTTCCGACCCCTCGACGACAGTTCGGGAACGTATCGTTGGCTGTTGTCGAGCAGAGCAGATCTGTTGGCGCGCTGATATTGAGAAGGGCGGGTGATGTCTCTTCGCTTTCCTCGGTATCGAAGGTGTAGGTCAGCTTGAATAGATCGCGAAAATCCCACGACAACATAGTTGAGAACAAATAATAGTCTTCAGTGTTCTCGTCTCGATCGGCATAAACGTTCTTAACGTAATCTCCGCCGCGGTCTTTCCAGAACACACCAATTTTTGCGTTGAGGGAGTCCACGATGGGAAAGTTTAGTACCGCATCCATTTCTCTACGCTTGTCGATACCGACTGATGCGCGCACATCGATGTCTAGCTCTCCCGTCGGGCGGCTCCGCTCAAGGTTAATACTGCCACCGACATTTGGGTTCGCTTCAAAAGTGTGGGGGCTTCTCACAACCTCGATGCTGTCGAAGTCGAATAATACCTGTAATCGGTTTGTGTGCGTGCCGACGTAGACGCCATCGATATTGACAGCCACGGCGGGGTCAAATGCTTTTGATGGCTGAGATGACCCGACACCTCGGATAGCGATCGCAGCACCGCGGGGTGTGCGATTCATGCGATCAACTATCAGACCCGGCACGACGCTTTCGATGTGTTCCAGGTCCCGGCGATAGGTCGATTCGAGTTCCGATTTAGTCAGTACCGAAACCGAGTACGGAACCCACTGGATAGATTCATCTTCGAAACGAATTCGGGTTTGTGAATCGGGAACTGTGGCGGGTTCGTCCTGTGCCAGAACCTGCATGCCGATACACGTAATAGCCAGCGCGGTAAATACTCTAAAATTCATAGATACAATTGATATGGGGACAGAAATGCACAAGTCCTCATGGTAGGCTGGTTTCAGAGAAAATCAACAGGATACTTGTCCCGGAAAAGAGATGACGCAGGAACCAGAAGCAAGAACAGGCCTATTTCATCAGAAAACCACGAATGACTATGTGGTGATGTGGAAAGGCAAAGAGATCTGCAGGTACGCCTCTGTGCGCGATTTTGTCGATGCTCATGCCGAGGGTCTGGCCGCACTTGAGGCTAATCAGGTGGATTTGCTCGAAAGCTTCTATAAAGATTTCTAGTACCCGGCTTGGATTGACCTGTTTCCGATCGCAGGTACAACCCTGGTGCACTGACGATGGAGCCGGGTCCCGGAATTGGAATGACGGAGGTATAGGTGGATTTACATGCAATGCTTTCCGATGGGTTGAAGTTTTCGCCTCACTACAAACCTGCATCGAATAGTGATCACTTGCCAATGACCCTGTGTGCTATGTCGGGACTGGGTGCATCCGATGGAGCCCTGAAAGAATTCCGGGATAGTTATTCAAGGCGGCTCCATCTGTGGAAACCAGATGTCGCTGTTCATCACTGGCAGGATGCCATTGGAAAACCTGATGCTTATCCTTCACTGCTGACTTACTTTAGATCACGAATTGATCAGGAGGGGCGTGATGCGATTCTTGAGGAGACACTTGGTGTTTTCCTGCCGGGGGTTGCAATGGACGCTTTTCATCCCATGATCCGATTGGGGTATGCGGTCGATTTTGACAGTACCGATGAAATTACCGCAGCATTATCCTATATGACAATTGCTCACAGAGATGTCCCTGTTTCGACTGAACATTTGGATATAGCTGGCGCCATCCGGGCCCAGACAGAAAAAGGGAAAGTTGGGCTCAAGGCGTCACGGTTTGGAGAGTCAATTCATGAGCTGATCGTGAAGGGTTTTTACCCTTTGGGCTCAGGGAAGGACCTGCGTGAGCTTGCGACGGTATCGCTGGATATCTACCGGGCGACGCGTAATTTTTTTGCGCTGCATCTGGTGACCGTCACCCAGGCAATAAGGTGTAGCGTTCCCGAACGACTGAGACCATTGGCGGTTCAGTCCATGACCGGCGCATTATTGGCCTCACATCTCGTTCTGGGAAGCCCTGAAGTCAGGCAAGAGCCTGGGTTGGTAACGAGTCAGCTGGATCCGGAACATGCCTGTAAATATGCCTGGGCGTGCCTGTCAGAGTATAGATACTATGGCGATGAACGATATCTATCAGAGATCGAGATCTTAAAGCGTCAGGGACTGTTGCCGGATTGGGTTTCTACTCGTTGATTCCAATGGCAATGGTGTCGTCTTCAACCTTCACCGGATAAGTCTTGATAGGTTCATAGGCTGGTGAGGCAGTAACTTCCCCGTCACTTAATCTGAACTCAGCGCCATGGTACGGGCAGGTGATACAACCGGCCGCGATGGTGCCTCCTTCCAGGGTGAATTTTTCATGCGAACAGTAGTACGAAACGGCAAAATAGGTTCCCTCATCCCGGCAGAGCAGAATTTCTTCTCCATTCAGGTCAATGTGCATTTGGTTAGTTGCATCCAGCTCGGCACATGCTGCAACGACGTAGTATTTTAGTGTCATGGGTTACCCTTAATCATTGTCTAGCGCCAGGCGAAGAGGGGCTGGTCATAATCCAGTACCCGGGTGGCGTTGCCATGGATGGCGACTTCCCTGAATTGGTACAACATAGCGGCGGTCGGTGCATAAATCACGTCATCGTGATAGTTCATCGACAGAACCTGACGATCACTCTGGGGAATAGATTCAAGATTGGGTGAGTCGCTCCGGGCAAGTTCCGTGAAAGTAAATGCGTGAATCGAGGCGACCTCGTCGGGGTTCGGCTCAAGGTCATTTTCTATGACGTCGGCCCAGACGACAACCGGGGTTATGACATATCCGGATCGCGTAATGTAATCGTCCAGAGTGCCAATGACATGCTGGTGATTAAGTTCGAGATTGATTTCTTCATGCAGCTCACGGAGCGCTGCCTGGATGGCATCTTCGCCTTCATCTACTCGTCCCCCCGGTAGCGCCCATTGTCCACTGTGCTCCTTTAGTTTCGAGGAGCGTCTTGTCACGATAACAGAGGATTCGTTGTCGTGATCAAAGATGGTAATGGCGACCGCAGCGTGCCGGTGTTCATCAAGTGACTGTCTTTTGTCCCTGAACTTCGAAAGGTTGTGGCGAGTGTTCGACCGGGTTTCGTCGTTATACAGATAATGGGGGATGGAACGCACGGCTATTTCCCTTTCAGTTCATTGTTAATCGAAACATTGCTTGCCGAGACAGGGGTTGTCGAAACATTGTCTCCGGATATATCGTTGATTGTGATCGTGAGATCCGCCGCGTCAGCAACTGCTGCGCGGTGCGAAATGATAATGATTAGTCTGTTGTGCTTTAGGCTTTGCAGGGTAGTGATCACCCTGGCTTCGTTCTCCGGATCAAGGTTGCTGGTCGTTTCGTCCAGTATCATAACCGGGCGTTGTTCAAGCAAAGCGTGAGCAAGCTCCAGGCTTTTTCGTTCACCGACAGATAGCGTGAAACCGTCATCAAAGATGATGGTGTCAAGTTGAGCGGGTAGCGCGAATGCAAGATCAGCGGCGGCCTGCTTTAGTGCTTTGCAGAGCGCATCATCTTCATCGGGCGTCTCTTTAAGCAGGTCCAGGTTGACCAGAGGCATGATTCTGAAGAAGACCAGCGCGAAGCCAATGGCCGGTACCACAAGCAGGAATCCAATGCCGCCAGGCAATGGTCTGGCGATGGTCGTCAGCTGAAGCTGGATCAACTGTATTCGACAATCAGACGGATGATGCCAGTACGGGCGCTTTAGTTTCACAACAATCAGGTTTTTACGGGTTCGGACGCCGGTTTGTCTTCAGTGTATCCGTGGTAGTCGTAGTAATTCTGGTACTTGCCGTAGTAGTGCGTTGCTTCGAAGTCAATCTGGTTTACCAGGACGCCAAGAATAGGTGCATCAATGGAGGTGAATCGATTGATGCAGGTTCGAATGGTCGGTACAGGGACCTCATCGCACTTGGTTACAAAAATGATTGAGTCTACCTGGGTTGCAAGAACATAGGCATCGCTGACAGAAACACAGGGTGGTGAATCGATGATGATGGCATCGTAGCGCTTGCCAAGTTCTTCCATTAGCTCTCTGAATTGTCGAGATGACAAGAGCTCCAAAGGCCTTAGTGTTCGTGAGCCGGCGAACATGATGTCTATCTGTGCGTCATTGTTACGCTGGATTACTTCTTCGAGAGTTGAGTTCTGGGCGATGACATCCGACAGCCCAGGTGCCTTGTGATTACTTTCGTTGAGAATCCCTTCAAGTGAAGGTCTACGCAGATCAGCATCAATAATGAGGACGTTGCAGGTTTGGCCAATAGCGGCTGCAAGGCTGAGCGCAACGGAAGTTTTCCCTTCATGGGCCTGGCTTGATGTCACCAGAAAAGTTTGCACCCCTTCATTGTTTAATGTGCTCAGATTGATTGACGTCCGGATGGTTCTGAGCGCCTCTGAGAACCTTGACTCAGGATTGTAGACATATTCTTTAAACGTCAGCCCCGGCAACTCCACGTCACCCGGGATCAAAGGAAGGTATCCCAACAGAGACATGCCGAGTTTCTTCTCGACGTCTTCGCCGGATGTAATGGTATTGCTGGTGAGTTCAAAAGCCAGACCTAAGGCAATTGATACCCCCAGGCTGAGGATCAAGGCGATGATTCCTGCCCGCGATAAGGCTGTACGTTGGCCTGCTCCGGGGACTGTGGCTGGGTCCGCCACCCATAAATTGTTGTTTCTCACAGGCCCTGATGCGCCATCCTTATTCAATCGTTCAAGGAAAATTGAATAGACTTCACGTTTTGTTTCAACGTCCTGCTCCAGGTCATTTAATTGAAACTCTTTCCTGCCCAGTTGCTGTTTTCGATCCCGAACACTGTTTAGGGTTTCTTCCGCAGCACGCTCTATCTGGAGGGCCAGTTCATATTCATTACTGATGCCCGCGATAACATCGGATGTTCGGATTTGAAGGTCGCGTTCCGCCGAATTGATCTCTGATTCAAGAGCGATCATACGATTGTGCCGGCTGCCGTAGCGTTTACTAAGCTCACCCTTCTTCTGGTTCAGTGTAAATAACTCGGATTGTATTGTTGAAATGCTTGGATGATTAGAGATGGCCTGCAATTTCTCCGCGGATCGGTTGCCGGGTCGCATATCCTTTATCTGCTGATACAGGTTTTCCTGACGCAATCTGTTTTCACGCGCCTCGAAGTAGCGATTTGAAAGTGATCGCAGTTCTTCATCTACTTCGCTCTGCCCGAAGGATCGCGTCACAATGTCTTGCGCTTCTCGGTAACTTTGAAGCCTGCCTTCAGCTTCTTTCAACTCCTGACGAAGGATCGTTAATCGATTAGAGAGGAATTGCTGGTTCTTTCTTGCGCTTTCTACCTCGTTTTCAAAGACTGTAGCGATGTACTCATTTGCAATTGTGTTGGCAGTAAGAGCCGCGAGTTGTGGGTCAGCCATTCTCACGGTGACATTTAACAGATTGGAATATTCCCTGTTGGGAGGTTTCGCGATGCTGGTCAGGTAAGCCAGTTCGCTCGCGGCATCGCTAATGCGCTCAGCATCGGGTTCAGTCGCGGGCACCGGGGTTTCGGTTAGTCCTGCGAACCAGTTCTTTAGGACGTTGGCAATGCCGGCATCAAATGAGGCGGGTGTCAGTTTTTCCACTTCGTGCAGTTTGATCTTCTCGACGACTCGTCGGTTCAGCTTCTTGCTTTGCAGGATACCGATCTGGGTGTCCTGAAATTTTTCATCATCACCACTCCACCACTGCTCAAAGCTGAAAATGCCTGTAT
>JABBBA010000012.1:0-5810 GCA_018607685.1 K189A clade bacterium
CATTGGACTCTTTCGCTCGCCCGGTACGGGACGTCCCTCATGCTTCAGGAAAAGAACGCTAATGGCGGAGACGAAATAAAGGCCCGAGAGCAGAAAGTAAACAAGCCCAACACCGAAGGTTGACGACGTGTCGCCATGGGCAAAAACCGCGATCATAAATCCGGCCAGTGCGGGCCCCAGTATTCTCGAAAGATTCCAGGAGGCTGTGTTGAATGCCATCGCGTTGAACATCAGGCTTTCGCCTACAATCTCCGGGATCAACGCGGTTCTTGCAGGAATAGAGAGTGATAAAACCGTTCCGTTCAGCGCTCCAACCAGAATGAAATCCCAGAAGGTCACATGACCGGACATAATGACCGCACCCATGGCGAGCGTGGCAATGCCATTGATCACAGGGGTCCAGCCAATCAGAGGTTTCTTTTTAACCCTGTCCGCCAGGACACCGCCCAGCAGTGAGAAAACCACCTGGGGTAGCATGAAGGAGAGTGTTACCCAGGTCAGGCTAATGGTAGAGGAGGTCATTTCGTAGACCAGCCAACCCTGGGCGACTAGTTGCATATTGAGTGCAAATGCAGAGCTCAACATGCCGATCCAAAGATAACGATAGTCACGAACTTTCATTGACGCGAAGATCGATCTGTCTTCTGGTCGTGCCAATGGAATGGAGGAGTCGCTCAAAAAACAGCCTATGGCTAAACAGGCAGTATAGCGAATAGTGACCAGACTGTTTTCAGAGCGGCGTCGACGGTGCAGCAATATCCTTTGTCAGGTATTCCTGCACAGTAAAACGGCCGGCAACAAGTTCCGGCCGACTATATTTAGCCGGTTACTCCGGCAGGCCGAGTACGCGTTTACTGATAATGTTCATTTGAACTTCATTGGTGCCACCATAAATAGTCACCGCCCGTGAGTTGAGCCAGTTCCTGGTGGTCTCCAGTTCCTTGTCTGAGAATTCTTCCCCTTCCCAGCCAATACCGTTGATACCCATCATTTCTGACTTTAGCTCGGTTGCGTTGCGGGCAAGGTTGGCGCCAACCAGCTTGAAAATGGAAGTGGCGGCGCCGGGGGTTTTCCCTGATTGGCTTTCCTGTGCGACGCGCCGTGCCGTGAGCTGGAATGCACGTTCTCGCATTGAGTGTGCCAGGACTTTTTCGCGGGTACCCTGGTCTGCAATTCGCGCGTCGCTTTCGCCGGTGTATTCCTTGGCCAGGTCAGCCAGTTCATTGCGCTTCTTTTCGACCTTTTTCTTGTTTGCGCCGGCCAGCCCGCCAATGCCCGATCTTTCGAATTGCAGCAGGCGTTTACCAACTGTCCAGCCTTTGTTCAGCTCGCCGACAAGATCATCGCGGCGCGCAAGAACATTGTCGAGGAATGTTTCACAAAACGGCGAGGAGCCGGAGATAAGCGCAATGGGCTTAACAGTAACGCCTTCCTGGTGCATGTCGAACAACATAAAACTGATGCCATCGTGCTTGGAGGCATCGGGGTCGGTTCGAACCAGGGCAAACATCCAATCAGCGTGCTGGGCGCCCGAGGTCCAGGTTTTCTGTCCGTTGATCACGAAATGGTCACCCTCAAGGACTGCCTTCGCTTGAAGGGCAGCCAGGTCAGATCCGGCGCCGGGTTCACTGTATCCCTGGCACCAACGGATGGAGCCATCACAGATCCTGGGAATGTGGCGCTGCTTTTGTTCTTCGGTTCCGTACTCGAGTAGCGTTGGGCCAATCATCGTCAGACCCATGCCCGACGATGGGGCAGTTGCATTGATGCGCTTCATTTCCTGAAAAAGTATGCCTGCTTTTTCAGAATCCAGACCACCGCCACCGTATTCAGCCGGCCACGTGGGGGCAACCCACCCGCGTTCAGCCATACGTTCCAGCCATACTGCGGCTTCCGGCCTGCTGTAGATGAGGTGCGCGTCTTCCCAGTGGAAAGACAGGTTTCTCATTTCCAGGGGACAGTTTTCTTCCAGCCAGGATCGGGTTTCTTCTCTGAAGGCGTTTAGGTCAGACATGCAATACTCCAATTTTCACGCGCGTAGACTGCCATAGTGGCAGGCGTGTTACCAATACCTATTCGAGAATTCGACAGGGGTTAGGGTCAGCGTCAGGAGGACCCGGATGCGTGTTAATTGTTGAGTTGCCGGATTAGTGGGCTGCAGTATGGTGACGTATGAACCATTTGATGTCTTCAAGATTAATCGGTGGCGTCAGATAGATCACTCCGCATTCGGCGAAAAGTTCTTCCTCGGGCAGCTGTTCGACGATCGCCATGACACGCGTGGTGACAGGGATACCAAAAATAAGTGCTTTGAGGTCGGTAAAGATGTCTTCGGCCTGGGTTCTTGCGTCGATGACAATCAGGTCAACATCGGAGACTTCCAGTTCCGCGAAAGCGCACTTGAGGTCCTGAGCCCATAAAACACTGCTCTCGGAATCGAGCGCCCGTTCTACAGCGTGTTTAAGTTCCTTGGAACCAATGATCAGAGTTTGCATAAATTGAGATTATTCGCGACCTGATGCATGTTGACCTGACCAGCCCGGAGATGCGTTGACATGGATCAATCTTCGCTATTTACGCCTATGACCCAATTTATTTTTTCATCAGAGTTGGTTGATCCAAGTCAATGAGGCAGGGATTGTTCATTGGCAAACTAATCTCACTTTATGACTCAAATTGAGGAGATCAGGAGATGGTGTTCGAGCATGCAGAAGATGTTGATACGCTAAAAAAAATCGGGATCAATGTTGGAGTGTTACTTGGGGTGATGTTCGCCCTGATTCTGGCAGCGCTGGTTGTCGGGTAGCGTTTATTCAGGTTCTTTCAAGTGAGAGACATCACATAAGGATTTTCGGCTGAGTATTTCGATTTCCTTACCTTCTACCTTGAGAACGTCGGCGGTTTGAAGTCGGGTAAATATTCGGCTTACTGTCTCTACCGCGAGACCCAGGTAGTTCGCGATATCTGCGCGAGCCATTGGTAGTCTGAATCGCGTAGAAGAAAGCTTTCGTTGTTCGTAGCGCTGCGAGAGGTTCATCAGAAACGCGCCTATTCTCTCTTCGGCTGTTTTCTTCGCCAGCAGCATCTGCAATTCCTGGTCAAAATGAATCTCTCGACTCAACAATTTGTACATGTGAACCTGAAGATTCCGAATATTAGATGAAAGAATCTCTATGGATTCGAAAGGTATTTCGCAGACCGATGACGTTTCCATCGCTCTGGCGGTAGTGGTATGCCTCTGGCTATCGATTGCATCCATGCCAAGGATCTCTCCAGGCAAATAGAATCCAATGACCTGTTCGTTTCCCTCATCGTCGATCGAGAACGATTTGATTGAACCGGAACGAACAGCAAACAGCGACTTGAATGCATCGCCCTCATTGAACAGGTAGTCGCTTCGCTGAAGGGGTTTGCCTCTTTTCACAATGCTATCCACTTCATCCATCTCACCACTGGTGAGCGTATGAGGGATGCAGAGTTCGTTGAGGCCACACTGCTGGCAGGAAACGTTGAATGTTTTTGTACTGTTCATGTTGGCATTGCTTTAATTTCTATTGGACATAATAGGTCAGTTTACCCAAAAGCTGAAATCCATGTGGTATCGCCTCCGGAGCCCCTATAAACTTTGGCTTTTTGCCCGACCGGGGCTTTTTGGACCAGTAAGATGAACGCCGATAATCGAAACCTTGTAGTCTGGCTATCCAGCGTCTGTGTCGTGATATACCTCATGATAGTCGTTGGCGGGGTGACGCGACTGACCCAGAGTGGTCTGTCTATGGTTGATTGGCGACCCATAATGGGAGCCATTCCACCTCTTTCGCTAGCGGAATGGGAACAGGCGTTTGAGGCCTACCAGCAGTATCCTGAGTTCCAGAAGATCAATCGGGATATGAATCTCGAACAGTTCAAAAGCATATTCTACTGGGAATTTGGTCACAGATTGCTGGGCCGGGTAATCGGACTTGTCTATTTTATTCCTTTTGTGATCTTTCTGGCACTTGGCCGGATTGAAAAAAGATGGAAACCCCAACTTTGGATCGCATTTGTGCTCGGGGGGCTGCAAGGGCTCATGGGCTGGTATATGGTAAAAAGTGGCCTGGTAGATATTCCCCGAGTCAGTCATTTTCGATTGGCCGCACATCTTTTGCTCGCGATCCTGATCCTGGCGTTCCTGTTTTGGTTAATCCTGGACCTGTTGGAGGTGAAGCGCGTCCAGGTGCCTGATAACCTGCATCGATTTGCTTTATTCATGCTGGTATTGCTTTCACTGCAGCTTCTGCTGGGTGCGTTTACTGCCGGCCTGGATGCGGGTTACGGGTTTAATACCTATCCGTTGATGCATGGGCAGTGGCTCGCAGACGCCGCTGTCATGATGGAACCCTTCTGGCGAAACTTCATTGAAAACGGTGTGATGATCCAGTTTATGCACCGATGGGTCGGCGCGCTGCTGTTAATCGGCGTGGTCGGTCTTGCGTTCTCGGCGGCTAGAAACGGCATGCTGTTTCCGTCAATAGTGCTGGTCGTCGTCACGGCTGCACAGTTTGCAATTGGTGTGGCAACGTTGATGCTTCGGGTACCGGTGGTGCTCGGCAGCCTGCATCAGGCGGTGGGCTGCTTGATGGTGCTTGCGCTTGTTTATCTGGTTTATGTGACCCGTAACCCCCGGGACCATTCGGAAGCAGCGGGATGAAAGTTTGCCTTGCGCAAATCAATACGACGCCGGGCGATTTCCGCGGCAATCTTGAGAAGGTTCAATCAGGTATTGATGCTGCGTCGAAAGCCGGTTCAAGTCTGGTTGTGTTTCCTGAACTGACGTTACCCGGTTACCTCAGTCAGGACCTCATTTACAACCCGGATTTCATTGAACGTAATCTCCAGGCGCTGGAAGAAGTTGTTGAAATGTCTCGCCATTGCAACCCGGACCTTCATATCGTCATCGGTTACATAGGAAAGAACACAGGGGTTGGCAAACCGTTTACCAACCTTGCGGGTGTTGTTAACCAGGGCAAGCTGACGCATACCTACCAGAAGCAGCTACTGCCTTTTTATGATGTCTTTGATGAGCTGCGGTATTTTGAACCCGGCAATGAGCTGACGATTTTCACGATTGGATCAGTGAAAATAGGACTCGCAATCTGTGAAGACCTTTGGAACGACAAGGGGTCCGACGACTATCGTTATACCGACAACCCGCTGGAGAAATATCGAAACGCTGGTGTAGAAGTGCTGGTTTCAATTAACAGTTCCCCTTTTGTGCATGGAAAATGTCAGCAGCGGCTGGATCATATTGCACCGGCGACCAGTGATGGTCTGGCGATTGTTTATGTAAATCAATGTGGCGGCCAGGATGAACTTGTCTTTGATGGTCAGAGCTTTGTCGTACAAAAAGGTGCGGTCCACTACCTGAGCTCCAGTATCTTTGATGATTCCTACGATGTGGTAGAAATCCCTGGTGAATCTCAGGCTCGTCCCGATCCGGTTAAAACGGTAACGGTTCCTCTCGCGGACCTGCTGGTACTAGGCCTGCGGGACTATGTGCAAAAGTCAGGGTTTAGCCAGGTCGTGCTGGCTTCAAGTGGTGGTGTGGATAGCGCGGTTGTCTGTAAGCTTGCCTGTGATGCGATGGGTGCTGAGAATGTCCATGCGATTCGCATGCCTTCAGTTTTCAGCAGTCCACATTCAAGAGATGATGCGAAGTTATTACATGAAAGCCTTGGCTGTTGGGACTACGAGGTCCCGATTGAACATGAATCGCTGGTGCAAAGCTTGAATGAACATTTTTCGGTACACGATGGCAGCGCCAATATCGT
>JABBBA010000012.1:5820-15360 GCA_018607685.1 K189A clade bacterium
GCGCTGTAGCAGATGAGAACATTCAGGCGCGGCTGCGGGATGTTTATCTCATGCACTTTAGTAATGCTTACGGGGCAATGCCTCTGTCAACCGGGAACAAGACTGAATCCGGGTGTGGTTACTACACACATTTTGATATGAATTTTTCTTATGCGCCGATCAAGGACCTCTACAAATTTGAAGTGGTTGACCTCGCAAGTGGTGATGGCAGGATACCGGAGAACATTTGGCAGAAGCCGCCGTCTGCTGAACTGGCTTTCGGTCAGACTGATGAAGAGAGTCTGCTGCCCTACGCGTTGCTTGACCCCATCGTCATGTCCTATGTTGAAGATTATGTGACCAGTTTTGAACGGTTTCGTGATTGGGTAGCTGCACCTTCACGACAAAAAATTACCGGCAATGTCCAGACCCTGATGGATTGGCTGGATAGGGATGTGGCTGTAGACGACTACGAACGAATTGTTAGCCTGATCGGGCGCATGGAGTATAAAAGACGCCAGACTTGCCCTGGTACGAAAGTATCCAAGGTGGCGTTTGGCATTGGGAGAAGAATTCCGATCGTCGAAAAATGGTCATAGGGACTCTCCTACCTGTGAGTCCCCGGACCAGCAACCTGTATTTAAGAGATTGAGATAATTCGCGGTTGTGCCTCTTTTGATTTTGGTAACACTATAGTCAGCACGCCACCTTTGTAGATTGCTCTGGTTTCACCCTCATCTACCTCGCAGGGTAGTGGTACGAGTCTCTCGAATCGGCCATAGGCACGCTCCGAGATATGGAAATGTCCTTCGTTTCGCTCCGTCGATGACTGTTTCGTACCCTTGATCACAAGCGTCTGGTTATCGACGAAGATCTCGAAGTCCTGCTTCTCCAAGCCCGGTGCTTCGATCGAAACTGTTACCTCATCACGCCCTTCAAGAAGCTCGGCGCTTAACAGACCCCACCGATTGCCACCGGTATTTTCATCATCCGACGTGGGGGTGAAATGGGTGATGGCATGTCTGGCTTTATGCCAGAGGTCCTGCCAGCCTTCGGCCAGAACATCGAGTGATTCACGAACTGAGTTGGTGATTTTGTTGAGTGTGCTCATTTCCTTCTCCTGCTTATCCTTGTTTTTACTCGCCCTGGACCGTGATGCTAATTGGCCTGGCCTTTTTGGCTTTGGGAATAGTAATTTCCAGTACGCCATTATTGGTTTTTGCGGTAACCGTTTCCTGGTCAGCGGAATCCGGCAGATTGAACTGTCGGGAGAATGTGCCAAGAAGCCGTTCACGCCTTGAGTAACTGGCGCTGGATGATTCGTTGTCATATTTTCTTTCGCCGCGGATGGTTAGCAGCCCATTGTGAAGGCTGATTTCAATGTCTTCCGGGTTCACGCCGGGTATATCTGCTGCCACCTCAAAGCTTTCCTCGGTTTCAGCAACGTCGACCTGGGGTGTCCAGCTGGTGCTGGTGGGGCGGCGCTGGGTATTCGGACGGTCATCAAAAAGACGATTGAGTTCACGGTTGAACTGATTCAAAGTGCTAAAAGGTGATATTTGGTAAGTCATTGTTTCTTTCCTGTTTTAGATGTTTACCTGACCCTTAATAAGTCCATTAAGGCGATGTTCAAGGTGTGCAGGAAATATTTTTTTGGTGAGGCTTTGCTTGGTTAGAGTCCGACTTATTGTTGATCGTGGTCAATTCTAGAATCGAGAGAGTCGTCTATATTGATCACAGAGAGAGGTGCTCGTATGAATAGTCAATTGTTATCCGATATCAAGAAAGTGCTGGTGGTAGTTGAACCAGGAGATGAGGCCCAGCCAGCGATTGATCGGCTTAAGAGCCTGGCGGGTTGTTTTGATCTTGAAGCAAAACTGGTTGCCTGCGACTACAGCCAATATCTGGTAGAGGGCTATTACTTTTCTGAGGCGGAACTTCCGGATTTGCGAAAAGAATATCTCCAGGAACGAAAGGAGCTGCTCGAAGGGCTGGCGGTACCGCTTCGGGAAGCTGGGCTGCAGGTAGAAACAGAAGCGATCTGGTCACACCCTTCATATAAGGCGATTGTTGATTGCGTCGATCAGTATCAGCCGGATCTTGTGATACATCGAGTGCGTCGTCATGCGGCACTTTCCCGGCTGCTCCTGTCTAATGATGACTGGCAACTGGCTCGCCATTGCACAGCCCCAATCCTGATGGTCAAGGATAAGCCCTGGAAAGCGAACCCCGTTATTGTTTCCGCCGTGGATCCCGTTCACGCCAGAGGGAAGCCATCCGGTCTTGATCACAGTATTTTAAGGATGGGGAAGTTATTGGCCGAAAAGTTTACGGGTGAGCACTACGCGGCACACGCATATGGTCAGTTCCCATTGTCGGGTGTATATCCTGCTGATGCCGAAGCCAAACATCGCGCTGCGTTCAAGGAGCTTGCCGACGAGTTCGATCTGGCAGAAACTCACACTATCCTCATGGAGGAGTCCGTTGAATACGCATTGAAGTCTTTGGAGGAGGAGCTCGATGTGGATCTGGTGATAGCGGGTTCGATCTCCAGAAGCATATTGAGTGATGTGGTCATCGGTAGCACTACAGAGAAGGTCCTGGATTTTCTGGATTGTGATGCTTTGTTAATCAGGCCAGATAACGGCCCAACTGAATAAAAGAGAGGGAGCAAGTAATGGGTAAGCGATATTCGAAGATTCTATTGGCGGTGGACTTCCACAGCGATAATTCCGTCGTGGTTGAAACCGCGCAGGATTTAACTGGTCTATATAAGGCAGAATTACACATAGTGCATGTCAACGAGCCTCTGGGCATGGCCTACGCTGCTGATGGTGTCAGCTGGGGAGACCAGGTCTATGCACTTGAAGCGAGTATTCGAAAAGAAAGCCAGGTGAAGATGAATGAGCTGGCCCAGGAATTAGCGTTATCTGATGGGCAAGTTCATCTGCTTGAGGGCAGGCCCGCCTCGCGAATCCATGAGCTATGTGAGGAGCAGAAATTTGACCTGATCGTATTAGGTACCCATGGTCAGGCCGGTCTGCAACTGCTGCTGGGCTCAACGGCTAATTCGGTTTTACATGGCTCCGGCTGCGATGTGCTCGCCATCCGAATTGGTTAAGTTTCAAGCGTGAAGTAGAGCAGGCAATCATTGTTTGCCACGCCGGGATCTGTGGTGGCCATGAAAATGGTCATTGATTCCCTGGTGCGAAGCAGGCCATCGGTCTGGTCAAAATACACCTCAAACATGTCCGTGCCATTCGCGTCACGTGCGACCAGATTCCGGTGCTGGTGAGGGGCAAACCAACCAAGGGTCGTCCCCGGCGAAATCGTTCTAAAATTTAGCTGATCGATCGTATTAACAATCGTCAGATCAGCCTGCTCGTCAATCGAGGCGGAGTAGGTGACCGTCAGGTGATGCTCGGTTTCCAGTCGGAGGGGGTTGCTTAACATACGCAAAGATGAGGTCTCATGGCCGTTAACCCTATCCGCTGTCATGAAGTGTCTGAGTGTTTTAAGCGCGAGAGAATCAGCGTCTGGATCGGCAAACCCGCCAAATTCGACGGTAACAGTCGGGATGTCCTGATTCACCTGCTCGAGTAGCGTCCCAAGGGTCTGGTCGAGAACAATAAGCGAATCAGCGAACAGGCTCGCCAGTTCTAACGTCGCCACATCGTTGTTCACCGCCACGCAAAAGGGTTCGCTGTGTGACGAGGTGTTGTGAGTGTCTATCACTGCCTCCGGTTCAAACTCGGCCAGGCGCTCGAGTATATTTTCAGCCAATAGGGATTGGTCATCAGAATACGGCGGAGAAAAACAACGATTCAGGTCGCGTTCTCCGGGTATGTAACGATGAGAGAATGGCGGATCGTAAGATGCGGCGTCTACCGAGGCTATCATGATGCCGAGATGAACCGCTGGAACGACCTTTTGTTTTAGCAGGGTGTGAACGGCCTTGATGCCAGAAGGTTCGTTTCCGTGGAGGAGTGTTACGACGGCTCGTCTGGAGGTCATGTCTTTTCCGGGAATGTCTATCCAGGTGGGTCCGTTTAGATTGTGCAGAAACTCGATGGCATCCTTACCCAGCAGAGACTCGTCGACGTGGCTAATACGCCTGATATTGGATTGGGTTGATGCCATGATATTCGACTACCTGTTGAGTGAAACGTGGTTATTATATAGACACTAAACAGAGGCGAAGGAAAATTATGTATCTGCCTGAACCAGCTTTTACTCTGGGTGTTGAGGAAGAATACCTGTTAGTTGATCCCGGGACGCGGGATCTGGTTAGCGATCCGCCACCTGAACTAATGGAACAGTGCGTGAAACGTCTGGGCGAACAGGTAAGCCCTGAGCTAATGCGGGCCCAGATTGAAGTGGGAACGCCGATCTGCCATTCCGTTAGTGATGTGCGCGACGAGCTTCGAAAACTTAGAGGTGTTGTTGCGGAGGTCAGTCAAACCTTTGGCTATGCGCCGGTCGCGGTTTCCACGCATCCCTTCGCCCGCTGGCTTAAACAGAAACAGACTGAAAAGGAACGTTATTCTGAGCTGACGGCAGAAATGCAGGCGACGGCTCGGCGACTATTGATCTGCGGTATGCACGTTCACGTTGGGATTGAAGACCCGGAACTTCGTATAGACCTGATGAGCCAGTTAAGTTACTTCCTTCCGCATCTACTTGCCTTGAGTTGCTCCTCTCCTTTTTGGGAAGGTGAGGATACCGGGCTGAAGTCTTATCGACTGACCGTCTTTGATGCATTGCCTCGAACGGGTCTTCCGGAACAGTTCGTCAGTTATGCCGAGTATGAGCGGCACCTGGCGGTGCTGGTCAATGCGGGTTTGATCAAAGATGCCAGCATGATCTGGTGGGATCTGCGGCCAAGCGCAAGGTTTCCTACCCTGGAAACCAGGATCATGGATGTAGTCACGGATATGAATCATGCGCTTAGTCTTGTCGCGCTGACGCAGTGCCTGCTCAGGATGTTATATCGGGCGCGGGTGAAAAATCAGCGGTGGCGCGTTTACGCTCGTATGCTGATTAACGAAAACCGATGGCGTGCGATGAGGTACTCCTATGACGAAGGCTTGATCGATCTGGCGAGGGGCGAAGTAGTAGACTACGCCGAGCTTATTGCAGAGATTGTAGAGTTTATTCGAGAGGATGCGGAACACCTGGGTTGTGTGCGGGAAATTGAAGGGCTTAGTGACATTTTGGAACAAGGTACGAGTGCCCACAACCAGCAAAAAGTCTACCAGGCGTCATTGGCCGCCGGCGCATCTTCTGAACAGGCTCTGCGGGACGTCGTCGACTGGCTTATTGAACAAACGGTTAAAGACCTTTAGCAATTGTAGTTTCATTTTTTTTTAAGATAACGGAGTAAATCTTGGTACAGAATATTTTCTATGCTCAATCCGGTGGTGTGACGGCTGTTATAAATGCGACCGCCTGTGGTGTGATCGAAACCGCACGAAAGTCCAGGAAACTGGGCAAGGTGCTGGCTGGAAAGAACGGCATTCTCGGTGCGTTGAAGGAAGAGCTAATTGATACGTCGCTTGAATCGAAAAACGACATTGCTGCTCTTCGGCACACACCCAGTGGTGCCTTTGGGTCGTGCAGGTACAAATTGAAGAGCCTTTCGGACAATGAGGCTGAGTATCAGAGGTTGATCGATGTATTTAAGGCCCACAACATTGGGTACTTTTTCTACAACGGTGGTGGTGATAGCCAGGACACGGCTAACAAAGTGTCCCAACTCAGTCTGGAGATGGGTCATCCAATAACCTGTATTGGTATTCCCAAAACAGTAGACAATGACCTGCCGATTACGGACACCTGCCCGGGTTTTGGCTCAGTCGCAAAGTATGTCGCAGTTTCTACAATGGAAGCCGGCCTGGATGTAGCATCGATGGCGGAGTCCTCGACCAAAATTTTTGTGCTTGAGGTTATGGGACGTCACGCAGGGTGGATAGCAGCTGCGGCTGGTCTGGCGAAAGACAATCCTTCGGCGCCACCGCATATCATCCTGTTTCCTGAGGTCGCTTTCGACAAGGCCAAATTCCTTGCTCGTGTGAAAGAAACCGTTAACCGTGTTGGCTACTGTGTCGTGGTCGCGTCTGAGGGTGCCCAGTATGCCGATGGCCGGTTTCTGGCTGACGCCGGCGCCAAAGATGCGTTCGGTCATACTCAGCTGGGTGGTGTCGCGCCGGCGCTGGTCGAGATGATTAAGGGTTCCCACGGCTACAAATGCCATTGGTCTGTTGCAGATTACCTGCAACGAGCAGCGAGACACATTGCCTCTGCGACCGATGTGGCCCAGGCCTATGCCGTGGGCGAAGCGGCTGTCCAATTTGCGCTGGAAGGCAAAAATGCTGTCATGCCGGTGATCAAACGTAAGAAAACGAAGCGTTACGGATGGGAAATTGGGGAAGCGCCCTTGTCCCGGGTGGCGAACGTTGAGAGGAAGATGCCAAAGTCATTCATCACGAAGGATGGTTTTGGAATCACCGGAAAAGCGCGCGACTATCTGGCGCCGTTGATTAGTGGTGAGGATTATCCACCTTACAAAAATGGACTGCCCCAGTATGTTCGGCTAAAGAACAAGCTGGTTCGCAAGAAGCTTCCGATATTTGTCCCTTCCTGAACCTGTTGAACCCCGGGAGCAATAAGTGGGGTCGGAGTAAAATTCCCATCACTATTTCCCTATGAAACAGCGACGATATTGCCAATTCAATATCAACATTTTTTTGGAGTCAGGTGGTTGTGGGAATTTTACTCCGACCCCATTTCTCCCTCTCCCAGACATAAAAAAAGGCGGGTAAACCCGCCTTTTTTTATGGGAGAGAGACTTCCGTTTTACAACGACCGACCTCTCTCCAGACTTACGATAACCATAAGTCTCGTGGCACCTCCTACAGTAGAGGTGCGATAACGAGACTTACGATCGCCATAACGTTAATCAGGATGTTCATGGACGGGCCAGAAGTATCCTTGAACGGGTCACCAACGGTGTCGCCAACAACCACAGCTTCGTGGACATCAGATCCCTTGCCGCCGAGATTACCTTTTTCAACATACTTTTTAGCATTATCCCAGGCACCGCCGGCGTTAGCCATCATGAGCGCCATAAGAACACAGCCTAAAAGAGCACCTGCAAGCATGCCGCCCAGTGTTTGGGCACCAAGGGTGAAACCAATGAGAGGAGGCATTCCGATGGCAATTACGCCAGGCAGAATCATCTTTTTCAGTGCTGCCTGAGTGGCGATATCAACGCACTTGGCGTGATCAGGTTCTGCGGTGCCTTCCATCAGGCCAGGAATTTCCCGGAACTGTCGTCGAATTTCTTCGATCATTTCCATGGCCGCATCACCTACCGCCGTCATGGTGATAGAGGCAATCAGGAATGGCAGCATGCCACCAATGAAGATGCCGGTGAGGACCTTCGGATTGGAAAGTTCGAGAGAGAAACCCGGGTTATTGTGTGTCATCGTTTCGACGAAAGCAGCAATAATGGCTAGTGCAGCCAGCGCAGCAGCGCCAATGGCGAACCCTTTTCCGATTGCAGCAGTGGTGTTTCCTACCTCATCAAGGCCGTCAGTGATTTCGCGTACGTCTTCACCCAGACCGCCCATCTCGGCGATGCCGCCGGCGTTATCTGCGACGGGACCATAGGCGTCGAGCGCCATGGTCATACCAACGGTTGCCAGCATACCAACCGCCGCAATACCAACTCCGTAGAGCCCAGCCAGGTCAGTAGAGATATAGATAATGGCGCTGATGGCCAAAATTGGAACGACGACTGATTCCATGCCAACCGCAAGGCCGGTAATCATGACGGTTGCAGTACCTGTCTTACCTGACTCAGCGATTCTAACGACGGGACCTTTGGAGGTGTAGTAAGAAGTCACCACACCAATCAGGATACCGCCAACTGTACCGGCGACGATCGCCCACCAGACGTTGGTGCTGATACCCAGATAGTCTGTCAGGAAGTAGGCAGCGATGATCAGTAGTACCGCTGAAATCTGGTGACCCAGTTCCAATGCACGTTCCGGACCGAGGCCAGACAGCAGGTTAACCATAATGATACCGAGAACAGAGCAGACAAGACCCACTGAGGAAAGCAGCAGAGGCAGTGACAATAACGCTTCGCGGCCACCGCCAGCAGACAGCGCTTCTACGCCGTAAAGGGTGCCCGTTGCCAGGGTTGCTGCAATAGCGATTGTGGCAATCATTGATCCGCAATAGGACTCAAAGATATCTGATCCCATGCCCGCGACATCGCCAACGTTGTCACCAACGTTGTCTGCAATGACACCAGGGTTACGGGGGTCGTCTTCAGGTACTCCGAGCCCCAGCAGGCCGAGTGATGCGACACAGAGTCCCATAACCGAACCGCCATAGAATGCGACCGTTAATGCAGAACCCGCGCCACTTTGCTGAGCCGCTGCGGTTGTCCTGACGTTTGCTTTTGTTGCTGCAAACATACCCAGGTAACCGGCCGCCGCGCTGCAAATTGCGCCAACGGCGAATGCAACTGCCGTTTTCCAGCCTAGCGGAGAAAAGAAGATGATGAGAAATAAAGGGCCGGCAAATAGTGCCAGCATCGTGTATTCGCGGTTAAGGAAGACCATAGCGCCTTCATGAATAGCCGCGGCGATTTTTTGGATCTTTTCACCGCCTACGTCATATCTAACCATCAGGACATAAATGATGGCTGCACAGACGAGTCCCAGCACACCTGCAAGAGGTGGCACAATAACTAACGTTTCCATAAGCAATTCCGATTGGTGTGTTTCTGTAATTCAGGTGCCTTTGTTCAAATTCACAACAACTGAAAAGACAGCGGTCGGTGGATTTGAGGGGTCCCCCATCAAAGGCGCGCTAATGGTACAAAAATGGGCGGCAAGTTTGAACCGGAATTTAGCGGTTATCCGTCTTCAAGCAGGCGTCTGAGGTCAATAATCGCCGCATTGGCGCTCGAAATGTAGGAACCCATGACCAGCGAATGATTGGCCAGGGTGCCAAAGCCGCTTCCATTGAGGATAACAGGACTCCATAACGTGTCCTGGGTTGGTTCCAGTTGGCGGATAATTTGCTGCAGGCTTATCAGGGCGTTCTTCTTTTCCAGGACATCATGAAAGTCGACTTCAATTGCGCGCAGCAGGTGAATCAACGCCCAGGTGGTGCCTCGAGCCTCATAGAAAATATCATCGAGTTCTGTCCATGGGGTTTTGAGTTCCTGCTCAGTGGCGGAGTAGGTTGACTGGGTTGCGGCCGCATCTCCGGCCAGTGATGTATCCAACTGGCGTTTGCCGACGCTGGCGGAAAGGCGCTGGGATAGGCTCCCCAGGCGAGTTTCGACTTCTGATAGCCAGGTTCTGAGGTTGTCTGCCCGGGCATAAAACTGTGCGTTCTGCTGTTGCTGGTCACCTAGCCGAAGCATGTATTGCTTCAGGGCGTCAGTTCCTTTTTGGTATTCAGATTCGGTTTCCGGCAGCACCCAGGAATTATTGTCAAAGTAGAACTGCCCCTCGGCTTTGACCAGATCAGCATCCTCGG
>JABBBA010000236.1:0-11018 GCA_018607685.1 K189A clade bacterium
GCTTGTATCCCGCTTACCAGTGGCAGGTCCCATTTGGATTGTGCCAAGTAGCGCTCAGGGCTGTTCGCGATTTTCTGGTTGCATGGTTTACTCAATGTGACTTTCGTCGGTCTGACCGTTTGTATTGCGCTTACCGATTTCAGGTCCGAATTAGAGCTATCCAGGTAGCGCTCGAGGCTGTTCGCGGTTTTCTGGTTGCCTGGTTCTCTTGGCCTAACTTCAGTTGGGCTGACCGCGGACTTCACATTACGTATTTTCATAGATTCTATGATAAATATGAATTTGTCTTATATCAAATGAGGTTCTAGACTGCGCGCCATAAGCAATTCTGGAGTTAAAAATATGAGCGAATTTGATGTAGCGATAGTGGGGGCCACCGGAGCTGTTGGCGAGGTGATGCTGGAGATTCTGGAGGAACGGAAGTTCCCCGTTCGAGAGTTGTACTTGCTGGCGAGTGAGCGGTCTGCGGGCAAGAAGCTTCAGTACCGGGGCAAGTCTGTGACCGTTCAGAATCTTGAGACCTTTGATTTCAGCAAGGTCCAGATAGGGTTGTTTTCAGCTGGCGGGTCCGTTTCAGCCGAGTTTGCGCCAAAGGCAGCGGCGGCAGGGTGTATCGTCATCGACAACACTTCTCAGTTTCGCCGTGATGACGACATCCCACTGGTTGTTCCCGAGGTTAATCCTCATATGATCACCGAATACGGGGATCGCAGAATCATTGCAAACCCTAACTGTTCAACCATCCAGATGCTGGTTGCTCTTAAACCCATTTATGATGCGGTGGGGATTAGCAGAATCAATGTTGCTACCTACCAGGCTGTTTCAGGCGCAGGCAAGCGGGCGGTTGAAGGCCTGGCGACGGAGACAGCCAAACTGTTGAATGCGCAGCCTATTGAGCAGGGGGTGTTCCCACAGCAGATCGCTTTCAATGCCATTCCCTTGATAGGTGATATTCAGGAGAACGGCTACTCGTTGGAAGAGATGAAGATGGTTTGGGAAACCAAGAAAATCTTCGAAGATCAATCAATTGAGGTTAATCCAACCTGCGTCCGTATCCCTGTCTTTTTTGGTCATAGTGAAGCTGTTCACATAGAGACAAAAGAGGCCATATCTGCCGCGCAGGCAATGGAATTATTGGCATCTGCGCCAGGCGTTGAGGTGATTGACGAGCGCGTAGATCCTGATTTTCCCACGCCTGTTCGGGATGCCGCCGGGACCGATCCGGTCTTTGTGGGGCGGATCAGAAAGGACGTCTCAACGGAAAGAGGTTTAAACCTGTGGGTAGTATCCGATAACGTGCGCAAAGGTGCGGCTCTAAACAGTATACAAATAGCTGAAGTTTTGATAAAACATCTTCAATAAGCGATACTTAACGCAACTATTAGAGATCGTTTCGAGGTTTTATCGTCAGGTTAGTGATAACCGACGGTTTTTCTGCATTGCCAGATTACTAACCCGAATCGACGAAAAATCTCTATTGAAGAAGTCGGAGTAAAGAGAGGAATGATAATGATACAAAGACTCCGGTTTCTGGTGGTGACACTCTTTGCTCTCCACGGCGGTTCTGCCTTTGCGGTGGGACTCGGAGATATCGAGCTGAAATCATCACTTAACCAACGTTTTGACGCCGAAATCGTCCTCTCAAATGTTCGCGATCTTCAGAAAGATGAAATCATTTCTAATCTCGCCTCCCAGCAGGATTTCGACCGGGTAGGGGTCAGCCGCGATTACCATCTGACCGATCTTCGTTTTAGCACCCGGGTGCGTGAGGATGGCGCTCACATCGTTCACATCACCAGCAGCAAAGCTATCATCGAGCCTTTTCTGAATTTTATCGTCGAAGCGATTTGGCCTACAGGCCGTATTCTTCGAGAGTATACAGTGCTCCTTGACCCACCTGTCTTTGGCAGTCAAGGAATTGAGAAGATTGAACCTGGCATGTCCAGTGGAAGCACTTCACCCAGCCAGTCCAGCGATCGTTCAAGTAATCGACGCGAAATACCACCTGCGCCGTCGGTCAACACAGGGCGAACAGAAGGCGTTGTTACCCAGGATGACGAGTACGGTGTGACCGGACCGGGGGATACACTCTGGACAATCGCGTTAAAGGTAAGACCAAACGACGCTATTTCGGTTCAGCAAACCATGTTGGCTTTGCAGCGCGCTAACCCTGAAGCATTCATCAACAATAACATTAACCTGTTGAAAGCAGGTCACGTGCTTAGAATCCCTGATGAAAGCGAGATTCGCGCAGGATCTTCGCAGGAAGCCGTTGCAGAAGTTCGGCTTCAAAATCAAGAGTTTGAAGACTATAGGTCCGGCGATGTAACACAGCTCGACGCAAGACGGACTGCCAGCAGCAGTTCTGCGGGCTCAGACGTTAGTGATGACGGTGAATTGAAGCTTCTTGCAGGTGATCAATCCGGCGCCCGGTCTGGCGGTGACAACGCGAGAACGGATGAACTGGAAAACTCACTTGCGGTCGCAAGAGAAGACCTTGATCGCTCACGGCGGGCTAATACCGAATTGAATGTACGTCTGGATGACATTGCCGGTCAGGTAGAAACCCTGAATGAGCTGGTGAAACTGAAGGATGACCAGCTTGCAGCCTTGAGAGCCGAACTCCAACGTCAGGCAGCTGAGACGCTTAGTCAACCAGCTGTACCGGTTGTTACCCAACAGCAGGCCAGCGGTTCGCTACTCAGTAATCCTATGGTACTCGGCGGGTTAGGCGTACTCCTTATTGGATTGGTTGCCGGTGCGCTCATTATGTTTCGAAAGCGTAAGCAGGGTTCCAACCTCGATGATGACGACTTCCCGGAAGTAATGATCGAAGAAGACCAGCCACAGTTATCACTAGGAGATGACGCAGGTGATGATGCGAGTGAGGATTCCAAAGAGGATAGTGAAGATTCCGACGAGGACGTTACCCAACAAACGAGCGACGTTATCGGTGAGGCAGAAATTTATATCGCTTACGGCAGATTCCCGCAGGCGATAAGTTTCCTTCAGAATGCTATTGAGAACGAGCCTGACAGGACGGACATCCAGCTTAGGTTGCTGGAAGTTTACGTTCAGACTGAAGACGCAACGGCCTTCAACCTGCAGTACGAACAGCTAAAACTGCTGGGTGACGATGAGGCAACGAACAAAGGTGCGGAGCTTCAGGCAGAGATACCGGGTGCCGCTGAAACTTCAGCCGCAGCGATGGACGCCACAATCGTTTCATCCGAACCGATTGCGGCCATTGAAGAACCAGGTATGGACGATGACGATGATTTATCTTTCGATCTGGATGATCTGGATGCAGAGACCGACGACGACCTGAATCTCACAGCAGATGCAGGTGACGAGCTTAGCCTCGATGAAGCGATGGAGCTGGGAGACGCGGATCTTGATCTTGACCTTGATGCAGCACTTGAAGAAGTGACAGCCGCCAGTGAGGAAGAAGACCTTGATCTGGATCTTGGCCTGGATGACGAAATCGACCTGGATTTCGAAGATGATGCCGACGATAGTGAAGACGGCGGATTGGAACTGAGCCTGGACGATGATTCCGATGGCGATGCGTTAGACCTTGATCTGAATGATGACACCATCGAACTGGATCTTGGCGATGATGACAGCCTTGAGCTTGGCGAAGACGATGGTATTGAGTTGGATCTCGGTGATGATGACAGCCTTGAGCTTGGCGAAGACGACGGTATCGAGCTGGATCTTGGGGATGATGATGGTATCGAGCTGGACCTGGGCGAAGACGATGGCCTTGGGCTGGATCTTGGCGATGATGATGGTATCGAGCTGGACCTCGGCGAAGATGATGGCATTGAGCTGGACCTTGGTGATGACGATGGCATTGAGTTGGATCTCGGCGATGATGACGAGCTTGATCTTGGCAGCCTCGATGATGACGAACTTGATCTTGGCAGTCTCGATGATGACGATGAATTGAATCTTGACGAAGATGCAGCTTCCAAACTTGATCTTGCCAGGGCCTACATCGAAATGGGTGACAACGACGGCGCTAAATCGCTGCTGGAAGAGGTTGTCAGCGAAGGCGATGATGTGCAAATCGGTGAGGCCAACGAGCTTCTGGGTAACATCAAGTAACGCCTGGTTAACCGGTGCCACGCACTGCATTAATCGTTGCCTACAACGGCCAGTCATTCCATGGCTGGCAATACCAAAGCGAAGAAATAGCCACAGTTCAACGTGACCTTACGCGTGCACTATCGATAGTCGCAGATCGCGATGTCGTTGTTTATTGTGCGGGTCGAACTGACACCGGCGTGCATGCTACCAAGCAGGTTGTTCATTTCGACTGTGATGTCGATCGACCAAACAAAGCATGGGTGATGGGTGTTAATGCACATCTGGGTGATGATGTTTCTGTCGAGTGGGCCGGTCAGGTCGCCGATGACTTTGACGCAAGACGAACGGCCACCGCCCGCCATTATCTGTACTTCGTTCACAACAATCGAATACGATCAGCCCTGATGCCAGAATACCTGACGCGCGAACGGCGCGTACTGGACGAACACGTTATGGATGAAGCAGCCCAGTCACTCGTTGGGGAAGCTGACTTCAGCTCGTTCAGGGCGGCCCACTGCCAGTCAAATTCTCCCATGCGCAACGTGATGAGTGTGGGCGTGAAACGGTATAACGATATTGTTGCGATAGACATCAAGGCAAATGCATTTCTTCACCATATGGTGAGGAACATCGCCGGGACACTCCTTGATATCGGCGCTGGAGAAAAACCCGTTAGCTGGGTTGCCGACCTGATGTCGAAAAAGGACAGGAACCTCGCTGGAATGACCGCTGCGCCTAATGGTTTGTTTCTCGTGGACGTCGACTATCCGGCAGGCACAGGTATTCCCAGACGACCCAGGTTGCCTCATTTCTTTCAATTCACGGCCTTATCCGACGTTCGCTCAGGTGATCAAAGGAAGGATTAGTCGAGTTGGCGCCGTTTTGCTAAACTCGCCGCCTTCTCAAGGCAGGCAGTATTCAGGGTGACACGGACTCGCATCAAAATTTGTGGAATCACTAATCATGAGGATGCTGCTAATGCAGTGACCTGTGGTGCAGATGCGCTTGGGTTCAATTTTTATAAGGGAAGCTCCAGATATATCTCACCTTCGCTGGCGGCCGAGATTTGTGCGCAACTTCCGGTATTCGTCACCACCATTGGGTTATTTGTGAATGAACCATTGGAGGATGTAAATCGTACCATTAAAGGCCTGCGACTCGGTCTTCTGCAGTTCCATGGCGATGAAACACCCGAATATTGTGATTCGCTGGGGTACCCGTACATGAAGGCGCTAAGAGCGACAAACAAAGAACAGATAGTGGCAGAGGCACAGTCCTTTGGATCGTCCCAGGCAATATTGGTGGACACAGCCGCAGGGGGTCAGTTCGGTGGAACGGGTAAGACTTTCGACTGGCGAATGTTGCCAGATCTGGGGAAGCCTCTGGTGTTAGCCGGAGGTCTTGATGCAACCAACGTGAGAGCTGCCATATCGGCCACACATCCGTTTGCGGTTGATGTCAGTGGTGGCGTCGAGCGGTCCAAGGGTGTGAAGGACCTTGTGAAAATGAAAAAGTTTGTTGAGGCGGTACAAATCGCTGACAGGAGTAATAATGAGTAATGTAGACGGGCAGAATGAGAATTTGTTTGCCTACCCCGATGAGTCGGGTCACTTTGGTCAATATGGCGGCAAGTTTGTGTCAGAAACGCTGATGGCTGCGCTGCAGGAATTGGAATCTGAATACTATCGATTGCGCAAGGATAAGACTTTCCAGGAAGAGCTGCAGCGAGACCTTTCAGAATATGTAGGGCGCGCTTCGCCGCTTTATTTTGCGCAGCGGCTAACCACAGAAGCCGGTGGTGCAAAGATCTATCTGAAAAGAGAGGATTTGAACCATACCGGGGCGCACAAAATTAACAATTGTATCGGCCAGGCACTGCTCGCCAAGTACATGGGAAAGCCCAGGATTATTGCAGAGACAGGCGCAGGTCAGCATGGGGTTGCCTCGGCCACGGTTGCAGCCCGGTTTGGCCTGGAGTGCGTGGTCTATATGGGCAGCGAAGATATTAAACGGCAGAGTCTTAACGTTTATAGAATGAAGTTGTTGGGTGCAGAAGTAGTACCCGTGCATTCGGGCTCAAAGACGCTTAAAGACGCCCTGAATGAAGCGATGCGGGATTGGGTGACCAATGTCGACAATACGCACTACATTATCGGAACGGTTGCCGGTCCACATCCTTATCCGATGCTGGTGCGTGATTTCCAAAAGGTGATAGGTGAAGAGACAAAAAGTCAGTTTGCAGAGCAGCATGGTGGATTACCGAATGCCATTGTGGCCTGTGTGGGCGGTGGTTCAAATGCAATGGGAATCTTCTATCCCTTCCTTGAGGACCGGGAGGTTAGATTGGTCGGTGTTGAAGCTGCGGGTTATGGCCTGGACAGCGGTAAACATGCAGCGCCCCTGAACAAAGGTGTTGTTGGTGTACTCCACGGTAACCGGACCTATCTGATGGGCGATACCACTGGACAGATCGTCGAGACACACAGTATTTCGGCGGGGCTGGACTATCCCGGTGTTGGGCCTGAACATTCCTTTCTAAAAGACATCAAACGCGCGGAATATGTTGCCATAGACGACAAGGAAGCGCTGGAAGCATTCCGCGCACTCAACAAACTTGAAGGCATCTTGCCGGCGTTGGAATCTTCACATGCGGTGGCTTATGGCTTGAAGCTTGCGAGTTCGATGAGCCCGGATGAAAGTATCGTGATCAATCTATCGGGCCGCGGCGACAAAGATATTCCAACTGTCGCCAAACTGGACGGTATCTCAATTGACTAGAGGTGGTGATAAGTAACATGGGTATGTTGTCCGAAAGACTTAAATCATTAGTGTCCAACAACAAGAAGGCGTTGGTCGCTTATATCGTTGCCGGTGATCCGGAGCCAGGTGTCACGGTTCCGCTAATGCACAGGTTGGTTGAAAGCGGCGTCGACGTCATTGAATTGGGCGTTCCCTTTTCCGACCCGGAGGCAGAAGGGCCTGTTATCCAGTTGGCTCACGAGCGTGCATTGGTGCACAGGGTTTCCCTGGATAACTGCCTGGAAATGGCAGCTGAATTTCGACAGTCTAACAAGGTAACGCCCATTGTACTGATGGGCTACCTGAATCCGATTGAGACAATGGGTTATGAAAACTTCGCTGCCAAAGCTGCAGGAGCCGGGGTCAACGGAACAATCATTGTTAACCTGCCCCCGGAAGAGGCGTCAGATATGACGCTGATTCTGGAAGCAAAGGATATTGAACCGGTCTACTTGCTGGCGCCGACAACCACGGATGAAAGAGCAAAGATGATCTGTAAGGCATCAAGGGGTTTTGTTTACTACGTCTCGCTGAAGGGCACGACGGGTGCCGGAAACCTGGACATCGATGATGTGTCTGAAAAGATGGCCAGATTCAAAAAGGTTAGCGAACTACCCATCATGGTAGGTTTCGGCGTAAAGGATGGCCCAGGTGCGAAGGCCGTAGCGCAGGTGTCGGATGGCGCGGTGGTAGGTTCTGCCATCGTCAAATTGATGGAAGAGCATAAAGGAAACCTGGCGAAATTGAATGACGAGGTAGGGCAGTTTGTCAGTGAACTCCGGGCAGCCATTGACTGAACGCGAGCTCTCCCTTGACCACTGGCTTTCGTACATCGAGGAACTACATCCCGTGGGCTGGGATCTTGGCCTGGACAGGGTTAAGGAAGTCGGACGCCGCCTAAATCTGCTGCATCCGGCGACGACGACTATTCTGGTGGCAGGTACGAACGGAAAGGGCTCAACCTGCGAATATCTCGAGCGATTTGCCATGGCAAATGGGCTTAGGGTGGGTAAATCAACCTCGCCACATCTACATCAGTTCAATGAACGAATTGCTATCAATGGAACTCCGGTCTCGGACCATTCCCTTGTTCGTGCCTTTCAGGAGATCGAGTCCGCGAGAAAGGAAATCTCCTTAACCTATTTTGAGTTTGCGACACTCGCCTCCCTGTTCCTGTTCCGCGAGGAGAAGGTTGATGTTGCGATTCTGGAAGTTGGCCTTGGCGGTCGCCTGGATGCGATGAACATCGTTGATCCGGATCTGACCGTCATCACCTCCATCTCCCTTGATCATCAGAGCTGGCTGGGTGACACCCGCGAGGAGATCGCGCGAGAAAAAGCCGGGATCATGCGTGCGGGGGTGAGTTGCATCGTGGCGGCTCGAGATCCTCCTGAATCTATTTTTGAGTGTGCGTCAGCGCTGGGTGCGCCGGTTTCTGTTATTGGTCGCGATTTCAATGCAGTAGAGGGCTTCGAAAGTGTTTTGCCTCGAGACAGTTTTGCTGCTGCCCAGCAGGCCGCAAAAGTGCTGGGATGGGATGTTTCGAATTCGAAGGAAATCGCGGCTACCACGCGTCTCGCCGGGCGTAGGACCGTTCTGAAAGACAAGTGTGAGGTTTTACTCGACGTCGCGCATAACCCGGCTGCTGCAATCAGCCTTGCTGAGCATCTGCACACCCACTGGGATGGAAGGGATATTCATGCTGTGATTGGTATGTATAAAGACAAGGATATCGAATCGGTCTCAGGGATACTGATGCCTTTATTCAAGACCTGTCACCTGACAAATCTCGATGAACCCAGGGGCGAAGATGCCGACAACCTTTTGCGACGTTTATCGGGCAAACCCGCTGGAAACCTAAAGACCTATGTTAAGATTAAAGACGCGTTAGAGGGTGCGAGGAAAGAGGCCAATCCAGCTGACCTGATTCTGGTCTGCGGCTCTTTTCCCGTCGTTACCGGTGTATTGCAGCTCCTGGGCCAGACAGAACTAACGAAGAGCTAGTTAAAGACCGAACTAAAGACCGAACAAAGCATTACCAAAAACAACAACGTAATAAACAGGGATCGGGATCGCTCGTCACGTGGATGCAAAACTAAAACAACGCCTGACCGGTGCCGTCATTCTCACTTCGCTTGCGATTATTCTTTTACCGTTGTTATTGGATGGAACCGAAGAAGATCGAGCCCGCATTGCCACCGACATTCCCGCGCCACCAAAGATTGACCTCGAGGACATCACTGTTCAGGACGTCAAGCGCAAGATTGAGCAAATGGAAAAAGCCAGCGAAGCCCGATTGCCTAAGGAAGTGGTCGACGAAACAAATTACGAGGCTGCGCCTGATCATACCCTTGATAAAAACCAGTTGCCTGTTAACTGGAGCCTGCAGCTCGGTAGCTTTCAGAATGAAGACAATGCAACCCGTCTGCGTGCACAACTCAGGGACCAGAACTATCGTTCATACATACTTCATGCAAATACGAATGATGGTGAAATATATCGCGTGTTTGTTGGCCCCTCCAGCAGCAAGGAAACCCTGGCGGAAATGAACCAGGAGATTGAAGGAACGCTGAAGCTGAAAGGTCGGATTGTACGGTACAAGATTGAAGAAGACCGGGAGCTGCTCGGAGGATGACATTGGCAACTATTGACTGGGTGATTGTCGGGGTACTGGGGATCTCTACGTTGATAAGCATCCGCCGCGGATTTGTTAAGGAGGCGCTTTCACTAGTTACGTGGATTGCTGCGGTTTTAGTAGCACGCCTGTTTGCCGGCCAGTTTACGGTGGTGCTTGAGCCCTATATTGAAACAGATTCCCTGAGGCTAGGTGCTTCTTACCTGATTCTTTTTATTGCGACCTTAATGGTGGGGGGAATGGTCAACTATCTGGTTAGTGAGTTCGTGAGAATGACGGGACTCAGCGGTTTGGACCGGTTGCTTGGAACACTTTTCGGGTTTGCCCGGGGCGGCGTTATTGTCCTGGTATTCGTGGCCCTTATGCACTATGTCCTGCCAGTAGAAGAGGACGACTGGTACCAGCAGTCCCGGTTCATTCCCGAACTAGTGAACGTTATAGAAGAACTTGGTCCGGTATTGTGGGAACAGGGTGAAGGTCTTTTGGATCAGAGCCCTGGTAGCAGTCCTGAGCCGGTCTTAAATAGTAGTCCTGAACAGGTGGGAACCTGAAGGAGACACCATGTGCGGCATAGCAGGAATGGTAGGTAAGGGTGATGTTAGCCATGAGCTTTACGACGCGCTGACGCTGCTCCAGCACCGGGGTCAGGATGCGGCCGGGATGGTTACCTGTGATGGTGATCGGCTCAATCTTCGAAAGCGCAACGGCCTGGTGCGGGATGTTTTCCGGCAAGAGCATATGGATCGTCTCAAAGGCAACATGGGGATAGCGCATGTGCGGTACCCCACGGCAGGTACATCCAGTTCCGCCGAAGCGCAGCCCATGTACGTAAACTCACCGTTTGGTATCTGTCTTGCCCACAATGGCAATCTCACTAACGCCAATGAGTTGAATGAAGATCTTTTCCGGTCTGACAGACGCCATATCAACACTAATTCAGACTCGGAGGTACTGCTCAACGTTTTTGCGCATGAACTTCATGCAGTGTCGTCACTTCGTACATCTCCGGACGAAATCTTTGAGGCCATCAGTCGGGTCCACCAAAGAGCGGTGGGTGCCTATGCTGTGGTTGCCCTCATCACAGGTTACGGTATCGTTGGATTCCGTGATCCTTTTGGTATCAGGCCGTTGGTATACGGGAAGCGTGAGTCGCCCAGCGGTGTTGAGTACATGATCGCATCTGAATCTGTAGCATTAAATGTACTGGGCTTTGAACTGGTGGCTGACGTTAAGCCAGGTGAGGCGGTCTATATAGAATCCGATGGCAACATTCATACCAGGCAATGTACGCCGGCGGTGACCTATAGCCCCTGTATTTTTGAGTATGTATACCTGGCTCGTCCTGACTCAGTTATCGACGAAGTTTCGGTCTACAAGGCTCGTCTTAAGATGGGCGAAAAGCTTGCGGAAAAAATTCTCAGGCTGTACCCCGACAATGACATTGATGTTGTTATCCCGATACCCGATACCAGCTGCACTGCCGCGCTCCCGA
>JABBBA010000236.1:11028-15298 GCA_018607685.1 K189A clade bacterium
GCTGGTGGATGATTCAATTGTCAGGGGAACAACGTCCAAACAAATAGTCCAGATGGCGAGAGAGGCGGGCGCTAACAGGGTGTATCTCGCTTCCGCTGCGCCGCCGGTTCGCTACCCCAACGTCTATGGTATTGATATGCCCGCCGCCACTGAGTTTGTTGCCCACGGCCATAGTGTAGAAGAGATTGCTGACTATATAGGAGCAGATTGGCTCGTTTACCAGGACCTGGATGATCTGATTGAATGTGCTGCAGGCATTAATCCTTCAATTGATCGCTTTGATTGTTCAATCTTTGATGGCGTGTATGTGACCGGAAAGGTAGACGATGATTACCTGGACAGGATTGAGGCGTTACGAAATGATTCTGCTAAAGTTCAGGGTCTCGGCGAAGCCGAGGTGATCGAGCTACACAATCAAGGCTAATAATGCGTAATGTCATACAGGAAACGGTCGACCTTGTCGGCCAGGTAGTGCTTGGAAAAGAGCGGCAAATAAAACTGGCCATTGCGTGCCTGCTATCAGAAGGCCACCTGCTGATTGAGGATATGCCGGGGATGGGAAAAACCACTCTGGCCCATTCACTCGGGAAAGTATTTAACCTTTCTTATAACCGTATCCAGTTCACGAGTGACATTCTGCCGGCTGACATTATTGGTGCGCCGGTGTTTGATAAGGATACCGGCCAGTTTGTGTTTCATGAAGGCCCCATTTTTAATCAGCTAATTCTTGCGGACGAAATTAACAGGACAACGCCAAAGAGCCAGAGTGCTTTGCTGGAAGCCATGGAAGAAAGGCAGGTGACGGTTGACGGTGATTCGAGGCCACTTCCTGAACCTTTCTTTGTGATTGCCACACAGAACCCCAGCAATCAGGCGGGTACGTTTCCGCTACCGGAATCTCAGCTTGATCGATTCCTGATGAGGATTGAGCTCGGTTACCCTGATCCCATCGCAGAAAGAATACTGCTACAGGAGCAGGATCGAAGGGTCGTAATAGCAACGCTCGGAAATACAATTAACCTTGAGCAGCTGCGTGAACTGCAGGCCCTCTGCAAGGCGGTTAAAGTCTCGGAAGCTCTGTTGGACTATATTCAAAGAATCATCGCCTACACCCGGGAAACGTCGGAATTGACTCACGGGCTGTCTCCACGAGGAGCGATGGCTCTCTTGTCCAGTGCCAAGAGCTGGGCTTTTATTCATGACAGGGATTATGTCGTGCCTGAAGATGTCCAGGCAGTTTTACCATCGGTCGTCGAACACAGGCTCAGGGAATCCTCTGACTTTACCAATCATGTTGGGACGGCGCTTTCACAACGTTTGCTGTCCCATGTAGATGTGATTGGCTGAGATTAGTATGCCTACAGCCACAGCGAAAGACGGCAGGCTCGATGTCTTTTTCAATGAGGCGAAACGCTCCGAACGTTTTAATCGCTGGCTGAATGCACGAATGCCGCCCGCGAATTCAGTCACGCTGGATCAGCGAAAAATCTTCATCCTCCCGACCAGGCAGGGTTTGTACTTTGCCTTGCTGGTCTGTGCCATGGTGGTGGCAGGCATCAATTACCAGAACTCATTGATTTTTGCGCTGGCCTTTCTTCTGGCGAGCCTGTTTATGGTGGGTATGCTGCACACCTACCGTAACCTATCCGGACTGACCCTGGTCGCGGGTAGTACACGCCCGGCGTTTGCAGGCGAGGACGCCGAGTTTACAGTTGTGCTTAAACGACTCTTTGATAGAACCTATGAATCATTGCAAGTGGGTTGGGACCAGGAGTTATTATCCAGGGCCGACCTGGTTCAGGATACGGAAGTCCGGATTCGCTCTTTTGTGCACGCTTCAACGCGAGGCAGACTAAACCCTGGTCGTGTCATGGTTCAGACAATTTACCCACTGGGTCTGTTTAGATCCTGGTCCTGGGTTGATCTGGATATGTCCACCATTGTCTATCCAAGGCCTATTGCCGGTGGCGCGGTTCCCAGCTCCACCACCACCAGTGACAAGGAGGGTGAACTGGTCCTCCGTGATGGCGCCGAAGACTTTTACGGACTGCGTGAATATCAGCCCGGTGACTCAATTCGCCATATTGCATGGAAGGCATACGCTCGTTCCGAGACGTTAATGACCAAACAATATGCTGCCTATGCCGACCGGCGCGTGTGGTTGGATTGGGATTACTTCGCGGGTATGGACAAGGAGCGCAGACTCTCGCATCTTTGTCATTGGGTGCTTGCCCTCAACAGTACTAATGATGAGTACGGCCTGCGCCTTCCTGGGGTCGAAATCAAACCCGGAAGGGGTGAGTCTCACAGGGACAGTGTCCTGCGCACTCTGGCACTGTACGAGGTGAATTAATGGACTGGATACCACGAAATGTCCTGATCCTTTTGCTGGTAGCGCTTGTCCTGGTGATATTGCCGCATGTGATCCGATTACCTGTCTGGATTACACTGCTCTGCATCGCCTGTTGCGCCTGGAGGATTATGGTTTTCCGAGGGCGCTGGTCGTACCCGGGGAAATGGGTGAAGGCACTGTTTGTCTTTGGTGGTTTCCTGGGTATCGGGTTCGGCTATGGTAGCTTGCTTGGCCTTGAGCCCTGGATCGCCGTGCTGATTCTGGCCTTTGTGCTAAAACTGCTGGAGATGCACCAGCATCGTGATGCTCACACCGTCATCGTGCTTGCTTACTTCGTCGCGTTGACAGAATTTCTGTTTGAACAATCCATTCCCTACACACTTTATATCTATACGTGTATTACGGTGATTACCGCTGCGTTGATTGGCCTGAATCAGGCGGCGTCTAACGTATCTTTGCAGCAGGCGTTGAAAAAATCTTCAGTGATGTTGTTACAGGCTATGCCGTTAATGCTTGTGCTGTTTGTCCTGTTTCCAAGAATTGCGCCGCTCTGGACTGTGCCACTGCAAACCAATATCGCCAGAACCGGTGTTACCGACAGATTAGCGCCCGGTAATATCGCGCAGCTTGTTCAGTCGGATGAGTTAGCGTTCCGGGCAACGTTTGAAGGTCCGGTTCCTCCTTTCAGTAAACTTTATTGGCGTGGGATCGTGCTGTCGTACTTTGATCGAAAGGATCAGGCGTGGATTCAGGAACGTCCAGGTCTTTATGGTCGAACGCTACAAAACAAAGCGGGAGAAGCGGACTGGAAGGGCAATATGGAATACCTCGGCAACGAGGTGAAATACAGTATTGTGATGGAACCCACCAACCAGAACTGGGTGTTCTCGCTCAGCCTGCCGGAACCAGAAGGTGCCGGACGGATGGGGTTGGTGCGCGATTTTCGTTTCTATTCGTTTCAGGAAATCAACGCGAAGTTTCGCTATCAGCTGACGTCTCATCTCGACAACCGAACAGATATCACGCTTTCTGATTTCTGGCGTCATCGATACACCTTGCTGCCGGACGATGACAACCCGAGGACCTCAGAGCTTGCCGAATCTGTCCGGTCGGCCAGTGAATCGCCCGAGGAGTATATGGCCAATGTGCTGCGTTATTACGCCACAGAAGGGTTTGTATACACCCTGCGACCACCGACTCTGGATGGCGATACCATTGATGACTTCCTGTTTAACTCCCGGCGTGGCTTCTGCGAGCATTTTGCGGGCAGTTTTGCGTACCTGATGCGAGCCGGAGGCGTGCCCGCCCGGATCGTTGTTGGCTATCAGGGAGGTGAATACAATCGGCTCGGTAACTATGTGGCGGTGCACCAGTTTGACGCACATGCCTGGACAGAAGTCTGGTTTGAAGGGCAGGGATGGGTAAGAGTTGATCCGACGTCAGTGGTATCACCGGAACGAATTGAAAACGGACTTGAGTTCGCGGTCGAAGATGAGTTTTTGGCTGATATAGGGTTGTCGCTGATGAAGTTCAGGTCCAGTCTCATCATCACCGAACTCAGATTACAGCTAAGTGCGATTAGTCATTACTGGGATGCCTGGGTGGTGGGCTATTCACCTTCGGTCCAGATGTCGATGCTTAGCCGCTACCTGGGAGAACTGAACAGGCAGACGATGGGTATGATTTTGATGGCGACGTTTTTCGGGATGTTAGGTATTACCGCCTTGATCCTGCTGTTACGAAGAACCCGGCACAAACTTGCCCCGGCAGACCGGGAGTACCTCAAGTTTTGTCGGTACCTTGCGAATCAGGGTCTCGCGAGATCACCGGGGGAGGGGCCTATCAGCTACGCAGGGCGCGTCGTCGCATCCAGACCTGACCTGGCGAATTCTGTTAATGCGGTGACGGATGCTTATA